>NZ_JBXMTI010000001.1:0-63765 GCF_057083605.1 Candidatus Villigracilis sp.
TCTTTTTTTGGCGATCATCCTGATCCCATTCCTCAGATCCTTTGATAACACCGGGTTGGCTTGGAGTATCTTGTTTTCAGTAATAGCCTTCTATACAAAAGCTTATTTTGTATTGGGCTTTGGAATCGTTGCCTCCTACTTATTTCTGTTTATTTCGAAGAAAAAAGGGATCGTTTACGCCCTTGTTTTCATCGGGCTGGCTGCGGTGACAGCCGTCGCGATGCGTTTGAGTTTTCCCTTGTATTTCATAAACACCATTGCCGGGAATGTTTCCAACACATTCAGGACCTTCGAGAATTTATATTCCCAGTTGATACAACTATTTCTGTTCTTCTATCCCGTGCTGATATTGACCACCCTCCTGCTTGTGATGGAATTTGTGAAGAAGAAAAGAGGATCACCTGAAGCCAAAACCACAGGAATTATTTTCAACTTTTCGGTGTGGGATCAACCCCTTGCCGACAAGTCCGTGAATTATTTTCTTTATTCCCTCATCTGCACCTTTCTCGCTTTTCTTTTTATCCTCGGGCCTCACGTGGGAAATTATCTGAACTACGCCTATCAATTGCTGGTGCCAACCTTCTTTTTCTGGTTTTTCCAAAAGCTTGAACTCAAAAAAACACAGGGAGTTTTCTTGGCCGTGTTGGTCCTTTTCAATCTATTTTCCTGGCAATACCCCCTGCTTGATCCACGGATGCTGGAGCAGGGAAATTCGATAGAGTGGAA
This sequence comes from Candidatus Villigracilis sp., assembly GCF_057083605.1. Lineage (NCBI taxonomy): Bacteria > Bacillati > Chloroflexota > Anaerolineae > Anaerolineales > Candidatus Villigracilaceae > Candidatus Villigracilis > Candidatus Villigracilis sp. The sequence continues at coordinate 727 of NZ_JBXMTI010000001.1, forward strand.
ACAGCTTTATTCCTACTTGGAGCCTTCAGCGAATGTTCTGAATTCTTCGACCATCACTTCCAGATTGATCGATCTTGGGCTCACACCCCTGGATTCTGGCCAGACGATTTATTATTATTCGGTGAAGCCCTATGCAGATAACCCGTGGCTTGGGCCGGCCTATGATGAATTCTACCAAGACGGCCTGGAATACACGGAGTTCATCAATGATTCGATAAGAAACCAAAAATTTGACCTGATTGTTACTACCAAGGACGTGGATATTTTTTATGATCTAAACCTGATCGAGGAGTACTACACTAGGACCAAGCAAATAGTTTTATACATGCCTCAAACACAGCAGAAATGGACGGTGGAGATCTGGTATCCACCGGGGAGGTAGATAACGCTTCTTGACTCTCCCAGCCTCGGCGCGTATAATGCCGACATTCAGAAGTAGTACGCGAAAAATACCTGATAGAGAAGGATGCGCGCGGTGGAAGCATCCGCAGGAAATCATCGCCGAAGTCATCTGAATCCACTGGCGAAGAAAGCCTGTTCCCTGAACACTGGTCACTAGACCGCCACGGGGTTGCCCGTTACAGCATGGACCGATGATTGTCGGTCACCGAGTGCGCCGCACGAAACGGCGAATTGAGGTGGTACCGCGAAGCACACGCTTTCGTCCTCATGATGGATGAAGCGTGTTTTGTTTTAAGGATATTGAAATGACTGATCGAACCGACTTTTTCAGACGCTCGGAAGCCATGATGGCGTTTTATGCCGAGGGCAAGTACCTCGATGCGTTAAACGTCACCGAACAACTGGCTGTGGAGTTTCCCAATGAAACCGCGACCACATCCTATTGGCGAGTATGTTTGTTGAGCCGTGCAGGAAAGACCGAAGAAGCCTTGAAGGCCATGAGCACAGCAATGGATCAGGGAATGTGGTGGTCCGACGAGCAATTGCGGGCCGATGAAGACCTGGCTCCCCTGCAGGGGCTACCCACGTTTGAAGCAATGGTGGCCGAGTGTCGGGCGCGTCATGCCGCCGCACAAAAGGATTCGAAGCCTGATGTATTGATCCGTGTACCAGATGGAGACGCACCCTATCCATTACTGATCGCCTTGCATGGACGTGGCAGCAGCCCTGACCGCGATTTTCGAAATTGGGAGCCACTGCTAAAAATGGGCTGGATGCTGGCCATGCCGCAATCATCCCAGCTTGGCTCACCCAATACCTTTGTTTGGGATGATACAAGACGATCGCAGGATGAAATCGCTGCTCACTACGAAATGCTTATCGAGCAGCATGCGGTCGACCAGCAACGTGTAATCTTGGCTGGATTCTCTCAAGGCGCAGCGACGGCCATTCAGATCTGTTTGCGCGGACTCATTCCCGCACGCGGTTTTCTCGCGGTTGTCCCCGGGCGTATTGCGATGGATGACATCCACGAATTGCTGGTTTCAAGGCATGATACGCGCGGTTATCTGGTCGTCGGGGTCCGCGACCCTCGATACGAAATGTTCACCCAAATCCATACCCTGCTGAATCAAAATGGGATTCTATGTGAAATGGAAGACCATCCGGAAATGGGACACGAGTTCCCAAAAAATTTTGACCAATCGATCACAAAAGCCTTAGAGTTTTTGTTGACATAAGGAGCAAGAATGACCAAACAGGAATTACCCAAAGCTTACGATTTCAAAGCCACAGAGGGCCGCATTTACGCGATGTGGGAGGCGGGCGGATTCTTCAAGCCGCACAACGATCCCAACAAGCCAGATTTCGATCCTACTGTGAAACCGTTCGTTATTTCAATACCGCCGCCAAACGTAACAGGCGAGCTGCACATCGGCCATGCCATGTTCGTTTCGGTGGAAGACCTGATGATTCGCTATCACCGCATGAAGGGCTTCTCCACTTTATGGGTTCCAGGTACCGACCATGCAGGCATTGCCACGCAGCTCATGGTGGAGCGTGACCTGTTGCAAAAGGAAGAAGTGACTCGCGAAGAGATCGGCCGCGAAGAATTCATCAAACGTACATGGGATTGGAAGCATAAATACGGCGGCATGATTACGAATCAGATCCGACGCCTCGGCGCCTCCTGTGATTGGGATCGCGAACGCTTCACCCTTGACGAGGGGTTGAGTCGGGCAGTCCGAGAGGCATTTGTCCGCCTCTATGAAAAGGGACTGATTTATCGCGGCCCACGGCTCATCAACTGGTCGCCGGGACTAAAGACGGCTGTGTCTGACCTGGAAGTGGAATACAGCGATGAAGAAGCGAAACTGTATTACTTCAAGTACATGATTAAACAGGAGACTTCCGAAGTCTATATCCCTGTCGCCACGATCCGCCCTGAGACGATCCTTGGCGATACGGCTGTGGCGGTTCATCCCGAAGATGAGCGCTACAAGAAATTCATTGGCAAGACAGCCATCGTGCCGATCCTCGGGCGTGAGATTCCAGTGATCGCGGATGAATACGTTAGCATGGAGTTTGGCACAGGCGCGCTTAAGATTACACCTGGCCACGACCCAAACGACTATGCCATCGCACAGCGACATAACCTGCCCATCATCTCCATGCTGGACGTGGAGGCAAAGGTCAACGAAAACGGCGGCCAGTATAAAGGTCAGGATCGATTCGAAGCGCGTAAAAATCTCTGGGCTGATATGAAAGCCGCTGGCCTCGTCATCAAGGAAGAAAAATATATGACGACCATCCCGCGCTCACAACGCGGCGGTGAAATTGTCGAACCGATGATCTCAACTCAATGGTTTGTGAAAATCGAATCTCTAGCCGAAGCCGCGCTGGCTGCTGTCAAAGACGGGCGCATCAAGATCGTGCCCGAGCGATTTGAAAAAACTTATTACAACTGGCTTGAGAATATCAAGGACTGGTGTATCAGCCGCCAACTGTGGTGGGGACATCGCATCCCTGTCTGGTATTGCCCCGATAACCACATGACTGTGGCGTGCGAAAACCCAACGCAATGCGCAACCTGCGGCTCAAAAGATATTCACCAGGATGAAGACGTGTTGGATACATGGTTCTCCTCGGGCCTGTGGCCGTTCTCTACTCTTGGCTGGCCCGATGAAACTCCTGATTACAAATATTTCTACCCCACTTCCTACATGGAAACGGGTTATGACATTTTGTTCTTCTGGGTGGCGCGTATGATCATGAGCGGTTTGGAATACACAGGACAGATTCCATTTCATACCGTGTATTTGCATGGCCTCGTGCGCGATGAGCATGGACGCAAGATGTCCAAGACGACAGGCAATGTGATCGATCCGCTGATTGTGATGGATCAATTCGGCACAGACGCGCTTCGCTTCACGCTGTTAGTTGGCTCCACACCTGGAAATGACACCAATGTTGGCTTGAAGAAAGTGGAAGCCAATCGTAACTTCGCAAATAAGTTGTGGAATGCGGGACGCTTTGTGATCAATGCCATCGATTCGTTAGATAATCAAAAAGTTGAAGACTGGCCAGCGCTGAATAAAGAATTCTTGACCCTTGCTGACTCCTGGATTTTGGCAAAGCTCCAAACTCTCATCGGCAATGTGGAGCGTCAATTTCAAAACTTCCAGTATGGTCAGGCTGGGCAGGAGATTTATGAATTTATTTGGAGTGACTTTGCAGATTGGTATGTGGAAATTGCGAAAGCACAATTACAAAATAATGAAACGAAAGAACAGACAGCTGTAATTTTGACTGATGTGTTTGACACCTGCCTACGCCTGCTTCATCCCTTCACACCTTTTGTGACCGAGGAAATTTGGGGTCACCTGCACAGCGCCTTGCGCGAATCTTCATTGAGTGAGATTTGCAAAGACTGGCCCAATGCTTTGATCATTGCAAAGTGGCCTGAACCGCGTGATCCCGAAGGCTGGGAAGAATCAAAGATGGCTGACTTTGAGTTAATCCAGGAAATCGTACGTTCTATCCGCAACCTACGTGCAGAAAAGAATGTGGCTCCCAGCAAGAAGATTGCGGCCAATATTTCCGCGGGCGTCAAAACCGATTTGCTGAAAGCACAAACCACGGTGATAGCATCTCTTTCAGGTCTCGACCATTCACTATTCACCATTGGCCCCTCATTACCCGACAAGCCCAAAGACTCTGCCGCCCTCGTCGTTGGCTCTGTGGAAATTTACCTTCCGCTTGCAGGCATGGTAGACATTGCTAATGAAAAGGCGCGTCTGGAAAAGGTACTCAAGGAAGCCGAGTCGCACATTCAACGCCTGGAGAATCTGCTCGGCAGCGACTTTGCCAACAAAGCGCCCGCCGCGTTGATCGCAAAAGAACGCGAGAAGTTAGCCGCCTATAAAGATACAGCCGAGAAGATCAAGGCGCAATTGAAATGATTGGGTAGGGGCGGGGTTGCCCCGCCCGTTTCTATCTGTGTCACTCTGAGAGAGCGTTCTTCGCGAGCGAAGAGTCTCGCATAATTGGGAACGAGATCCTTACGCATTCGGGTACATTGTTGCCATAAAGCGGCTCAGGATGACACGAGAAGAGGTGTTTATGGATAAACCTGTATTTACAATCCGCCGTGCAGAGCCATCCGATGCTGAAGGGATGCACAAAATATATGCAAGCCCCAAAGCCATATGGGGAACGCTTCAACTGCCATACCCATCTGCAGAGAGCTGGCGCAAGCGATTGGCCGAGTCGCCCGATGGATATTTCAGTCTTTTGGCATGTGTTGAAGATGAAGCGGTAGGTCAATTAGGTTTGTACACCTTTCCAAATCATCCGCGCCGCAGACACGTAGGTCAAATCGGCATGGCGGTGCGGGACGATTGGCAAGGCAAAGGTGCTGGCTCTGCTCTCATGCAAGCCGCAATTGAACTTGCCGACAAATGGCTCAACCTCTCCCGCCTTGAATTGGAAGTGTATACAGACAACGAACCTGCGATCAGGCTGTACAAAAAATTCGGCTTTGTCACCGAAGGCACACATCACCGCTTCGCCTATCGCGACGGTCAATTTGTGGATGTGTATGCCATGGCAAGGCTGCGGGAAAATTCTGTTTGATTTGTTTGAAATGTAGGGGCGGGATAGTACCACTTCGTGGCACACGCCCGCCCCTACTCATGTCCTATGTGATGAAATAATTTTTTCTTGTAACATAGGCAATCATTCATTCTCTGGAGGAATCTCATGCAAAACGAAACTCAGTACATGCCCTGTCCCAATTGTTCGCAAAGCAATGCCAAGAAAGTCAGCTATACCTGGTGGGGAGGCGCGCTTGGCCCGTCCATGTTCACCCACGTCAAATGCCAGAACTGCGGCACGCAATACAACGGCAAAACAGGAAAGTCCAACCAGCGAAATATCATTCTTTATTTTGCTGTATCATTTTTGGTTGCCTTCCTTGTCTGTGGCGGTTTCGCGCTTTTTACAACCTTGATGAACAATTAGTACTAATCTCAAATAGCCCCGCGTCTTCTCCTGAACGTACAGCGTACTTGCTCGAGAGGGCCACCAAAAGACCGCCCGATTAATTTCGGAATTTGATAGGAAAAGAAAGCCGTGTGATTGTGCGCACAGCTTTCTTTTCATTAAAATGTTATTGTATAAACTTCGAATTAGTGAGGTCACAATGAAAGACAACTTTTCTCATCAACGTCGTATTCGAATTCTGCTTGTCATATTTATGATTGGTTTAACTGTTAGCGGGTTAACAGCCATCCCGGTTCATTGGGAAGCAACCATGCTCAAGCAGTTGTTTGGAACTGGTTCATGGTTTGCCAATGCTCTCCCTGAAGCTTCGATCTGGTTTGACCGTATCTATGAAGGAGTTCAAAAGGGATACGGTCAATATCCATTTCTCGCATATGGGACTGATTGGCTGGCGTTCGGTCATGTTGCGATTGCAATTGCTTTCATTGGGCCGTTACGCGATCCGATCAAGAATATATGGGTTATCGAGTTTGGAATAATAGCCTGTGTGTTGATTATCCCCTGGGCGGTCATCTTCAGTTTCGTGCGTAACATTCCACCATTCTGGACATTAATCGATATGTCCTTCGGAGTCTTTGGCTTGCTTCCACTTTGGTATGTACGAAAAGAGATTTTGAAGATAACCGCCGAAGCATGACAAACCCTCCTCAAATCAACGATATTCGTCACTAAACCTTCTTTGAACCTTCATGTATCTTTCAGACCGCACAAAAATACATCTAGGAGAACCTACAATGACCATGAAGATCAATGACGACTGCATCGCTTGCGGTGCCTGTGTGCCCGATTGTCCCACCGAATCCATCAGCGAAGGCGACGGCACCCTCTACGTGATCGACCAGACCACTTGCGTTGAATGCGAAGGACATCACGATTCGCCCAAGTGCGTATCCATTTGCCCTGTGGATTGCATCGTCAAAGCGTAATTGCGTTATCGCACCCGTTACGGGTATAATGCCAACAACTAAATATCGACCTTCGGGGCAGGGTGCAATTCCCGATCGGTGGTAAAGCCCACGAGCGCTTCGCGCATGACTCGGCGGAATTCCGAGGCCGACAGTAATAGTCTGGATAGAAGAAGGTATGGCAACACGACTCGTGTCGCTGTTTGGATTCACGCCCCGAAAACATTCCTTGTTTTCGGGTTTTTCTTTGTGGACGTGAAATGAACCGCTTCACACGCCGCTGATGCCTGATTCTGCGTCCCGATTGTTGATGCAAGCGAGGCGCATTTTTCTATGTCCACATACAAGCGTGTTCAAAATATCCTTCCAGCGATTCTCTCCATTGTTTTTGCTTTGACAGCCTGGCAACTAGCCGTGCAGTTGACTCAACTTCCGCGCTTCATCCTGCCTGCGCCTGTGGATGTCTGGTCACGTTTCATTAAATCCCTACAGGATGGAAGCCTGATCTATCACACAGGTATCACACTAGCCGAGATTATATTGGGATTGCTGGTTGGCATCACCTTTGCCACAGTGACAGGGTACATGCTTGCAAAATCACGCTCGCTTGAAAAAATCCTTTCGCCATATCTTGTGGCAAGCCAGGCGATACCTGTGGTGGCAATTGCGCCGCTGCTGGTCATCTGGCTGGGGGATGGGATTCTCTCAAAGGTAGTCATCTGCGCCTTGATCGTGTTCTTCCCTGTTTTGGTGAATACAGTCATCGGAGTACGCGCGGTGCCATCCGCGTTATATGACCTGATGCATTCCAACCGCGCCACACGCTTGCAGATTATGTTGAAACTCGAAGTCCCTGCTTCGCTGCCCGTTCTGCTCGGCGGGTTAAGGATCGGTGCTACCTTATCTGTGATCGGCGCCATCGTTGGTGAATTGGTAGATGCAGAACAAGGACTCGGATTCCTTTTGCAGCTTGGCGACTTTCAATATGATACATCCATGGTCTTTGTGGCTGTCTTCACGTTGATCGCGCTGGCATTGTCACTGTATGGCGTGGTGACATTGCTCGAAAGAAAATTTTTGAAATGGCAAAATACTCCGTCCTGAGCGGAGCCGCATGTTCTTTATGCGGTGTAGTCGAAGGACAGGAGCGCTTCGACTGCACTCGCGAAGTTCGCTCGCTCCGCTCAGCGCGAAGAAAATTCAAAGGAGACAACAATGTTTAGAAAATTAGTTTTACTCATGCTTGGGCTGGCACTCAGCCTTTCGGCCTGTGGCAGTTCACAGGGCGGTAATGATGCGGGCTCAATCCGCAAGATAAAACTGCCGATGGGCTACATCCCGAATATTCAATATGCGCCGTTCTATGTCGCAGTCGATAAAGGTTATTTTGCCGAGGAGGGGATCGAGATCGAATTCGATTACTCCTTCGAGACCGACGGCGTGGCGTTGGTGGGTGCGGGCGAGCTGCCGTTTGCAGTGGCTTCCGGTGAGCAGGTTTTGCTGGCGCGTTCACAGGGATTGCCCGTGGTGTATACCTTCGCCTGGTATCAGCAGTTTCCGATCTCGGTCATTTCTGCGCCTGAGTTGAATATCAATGGGCCCGCTGATTTGAGCGGACAGGATATTGGCCTGCCTGGTTTATTCGGTGCGAATTACATTGGTTTGCAAGCCTTGCTTTTTTTTGCAGGGCTTACGGCTGACGATGTGAAGATGGATGCGATTGGCTTTAATCAAGTGGAAGCATTCGCCAGCGGACAAAAAGATATTGTGGTGGGTTATGCCGCGAACGAACCCATCGTTTTGGCTTCACAAGGTTTTGCGTCGAACGAATTGCGTGTGGCCGATTATGTGCAGTTGACTGCAAACGGAATCATCTCAAGCGAAATGACCATCAAGGATGAACCTGAGTTAGTGAAGAGCATGGCGCGCGCCCTTGCTCGCGGCATTGCCGATACGATTGCAAACCCCGATGAAGCGTATGAGATCAGTTTGAAGTATGTTGAGAATCTTGCAGAGCAGGATAAGAACGTACAGATGCAAGTTCTGACAACCTCCATTGAATTTTGGGAAGCCGAACGTATTGGTTTTTCAGACCCGCAAGCCTGGGAGAACATGAACGATCTTTTGGTCAAGATGGAATTGATCCCCTCGCCTGTGGATTTGAGCAAGGCGTTTACGAATGAGTTTGTGCCGTAATTTATGTCATTGCGAGGAGTGAACGATAGTGAACGACGAAGCAATCTCCAACAAAGTATGAGATTGCTTCGTCGGGAAGAGTACCCTCCTCGCAATGACATGGAAACCTAGATGACTGCAAAATCCATCCTCACCGTTCAAGACCTCTCCGTTGTTTTTCCTGATAGCAACGGTGGGTTGAACGCGCTTGAAAATATTTCATTCGATGTATCGCCGCGCGAGTTTATTTGTTTCCTTGGCCCATCGGGCTCTGGCAAAACAACTTTGCTGAGAGTCCTCGCGAATCTTTTAAGGCCTACAGCGGGGCATGTGCACTTCATTCGTCGCCAGCATCCGAAGATCGGCATGGTCTTTCAGCAGGCCAGCCTTATGCCCTGGCGCAGCGTGCTGGATAACATCAAACTTCCTCTTGAGTTGGAAGGTATGAATGAATCCAAAGCGCGGAAAAAAGCGCAGGAAATGATCGAACTGGTGGGGCTTCAAGGATTTGAAGACTCGTGGCCGCGCGACTTATCCGGCGGCATGGCACAGCGTGTGGGAATCGCGCGCGCGCTCATTCATGACCCCGACCTGCTCCTGCTCGATGAACCTTTTGCCTCGCTGGATGCGCTCACCCGCGAACGCATGTGGACGGAACTCTCCCGCATCTGGCAGGCAAAACAAAAAACAGTCATCATGGTAACGCATTCCATTAACGAATCACTGTTTTTGGCAGACCGTGTTCTCGTGTTAACCCAACGCCCCGGCAAAATAAAATTGGACGTGGAAGTTGACCTCCCGCGCCCAAGAAAAGATGATATTCGCTATACACCCCATTTCGGAAAGCTCGCGAGAAAACTTCGAGGGGCAATCGAATAAACAAAAGTTCCGAAGCTTCAAAAACTTCGGATTTTTTATTTATGGTGCAATTTGCACTACAAAAGTTAAACCTGTCTTCTTATAACGCCCGGTGACTTCCCAACATCCAAGCGTGGGGAATTCCACTCCTGTGAGCATGGCCTCCTCAATATCGTCGGCCATGGCATTGGTCGCGCCATAAAATCGAAGTGCGGGTGCTTCCGCATCCAACCTGCGCCCTATCACCACCAGTGCGGGTTCGGGTTCGTCTGGCAATGAATAAAAGCTGCTCCACCACATTATTTTTTGGGTATAACCATCAGGGGTCTTGGGCAAACCTGACCAGACACCGTTTGCATTAAGTGCAGTCCATAAATGTTCGGAGCCAAACCAGAACATACCGGGCCATGGAGCATTGGGAGAAAACGGCTCGGGCGCTTCAAAGGAAGGTACCTCCGAAGTTGTGACGGGGCAATCTGCCGAGGACATGGATAATGCGACTTCAGTTTTTGCGATTTCAGTCAGAGACGACGGTACGGGAATATCCGTCGGCATGCGGTAATCTTCAAGCAATTTTACGTCTGAAGTACAAGCAGTTGTAAGCAGCGCAAGCAGGATCAGGAGTACGAAGAATTTTATTTTTTGCATCACATCTCTTTCATATCCTATACACCTCCCAGACATCTCAAGTTCCATTAATGGAAACTCCAACCGATTGAATACTCCTTTCGATGGATTGAATTCGTCTGCATAATCCTTATAATACGGAAATATCCAAAAGTTCATTTATTTAGGAAGCGAGTTGATATGAAAAGAATAATATGGTTTGGGTTTCTACTGGCATTAGTTGCTGCCTGTTCAAATTTAAACAGAAACGTGGACAAATATACATTCAACATTACCCCCGCAGATTTTGTGGACGGAATCGATAACCCTTATCTTCCTTTTATTCCTGGCTCATCCTGGGTCTATGAAGCCACACTTGAAAATGGGGTAGTTGAACGAAATGAGATCATTGTCTTGCAGGGTACACGCGATGTGAATGGCGTCGCGGCCATTGTGGTGCATGACATTGTTTATGTGGATGGTCAGATTGTTGAGGGAACTTTTGACTGGTATGCCCAGGATAAAGATGGGAACGTTTGGTATCTAGGCGAGGCTGTTGATAATTACGAGAATGGCGCGGTCGTAAACCACGAAGGTTCCTGGGAATGGGGAGTGGATGGCGCCCTACCTGGCATTATCATGTGGGCAGATCCATCAGCACACGTGAACGAAGAGTATTATCAGGAATATTATGCTGGTGAGGCAGAAGATAAGGGACAGGTATTAAGTGTTGAAGAGAAAGTGGCCGTTCCTTTTGGAGAATTCGAGAGCGTGGTCAAAACCTACGACTTTTCCCCGATTGACCCCGAATTGCAGGAGCATAAATTTTATGCGAAAGGAGTCGGCTTTATCAAAGAGGTCAATTTAACAACTGGTGAAGAGGTGGTGCTGATCGAATTCAACTCGCCGTAGAAAGTTGCGGGAAGCGATTGAGTAATTGAAACAGATTACGAGTTGCGCCACATCAACTTTTTTCAGCTTTATTTATAGGCCAATCGCACGATTTTGCAAAGCTTTGAAGAGTTTTTCATACCCGTTTTCTAAAAATAAATCGACCCACTGAAGCCTTTTCAACTTTTCGGGAACTTTACAGTCTTCTAAGCGGACAGGAATAATAAATATTGTCTGATCAGGTTTTTCATCAGCCACATTCAAGGCTGCTCTTAATTCCTTTTGAAGATAGCCTTCCTTTGTTACCGATCGCGAAGATAGGCAAGCAAGGATTACATCAGAATTTCTAATCGCAGAATGAATTTCTGTTTCCCAATCCTGACCAGGCAGTAATTTTTCCTTATCAAACCAAGCATTAACTCCATCTTTCGCAAGGCGCTTATAAAGTTTCTTCACTTTGGCTTGATCATCGGACGCATAGCATAAGAAAACATCAAGACTCCGGAAACCAGTTTGTTTAATGAGTCCTGCTTCAAATAAGACATCTAGCAGATTTTTGTTTTTTACTGCCCAATGGGTTCTATTCAACTCCCAATTTTCGATGTCTAATTTAAATTTCAAATCAGACAAACTCGAAATGGGGATTGGTGGAAACGTATTATCTAACTCATACTCAATTATTACTGACCGAGTAGTCACTTTTATGTGCTTTATCTGTCCTATATGAGCGTCAAGACCGTGAGATTCTTCATAAACAAACAGTGAAGGAAGAGACATTAATTCTTCTATAACTTTTGCGTCAAGGTCTTTGTATTTTTCGAAGATACTGTCTGTAGTAAATTCAAATACTCTCTCCCTTTCGTATTGGTATTGAGACGCATCCCATCTACCAGATTCATAAGTGACCAACAAATTGTACAAACGTAACCTCCATGTATTGCTGATAATTAAGACCAGCTTTAAATAAGTATAGCATTTCCTCCATTAGATTTATTGTTATCCAATATTTCCAGCATCTTTCGCGTTGCCTCAGCGACTTCTTTGATCGCCTCTTGAAATGCTTCTTCATTTACCTTTGAAGGCTTTCGATACCCGCTGACCTTCCTTACATACTGCAATGCCGCTTCCCGAATCTCCTGCTCTGTGACGGGATGATCCATGTTGCGCAAGGGTTTAATGCTTCTACACATAATTATCTCCTATCTAAAACTCTGCTTTGCCTCGCCCGCCTTATACGGACGCATTGCAAAAGCAGACCATAACTCATTGACCGAAACTAGATTGATCCATTTCAAATCGGCAGTCTGGATAATGTCCCAGCCTTTGTCGCGGGTCAGGTCAGTTTGAATTTTGGATGAACCCTTAGGGAAGGAAATCCACAACATGGATTCGGGTTTAAGGATTTTCAATATTCTGGGAAAAAGCGCATCCAGTTCCGCTTTTGTTTTACAAAAATTTGTATCCAATCGGACTTCCGATCCAGGCTTTGTGAAATTTTAAAATCGTGTTTTAACTCATTCAGATAATTTTCAGGCGCGTTAATGACCGTAGCGCTCAAGCCGGGTCTGAGTTTCATCTTTTTTGCAAGTGCTGATTCTGTCATTTGATTCACCTTTAAACTTTCGGCCAGTCCAACAATAAGACTTCAGCCAGTAATCTTGAATTGACGTTACGGTCCATTTTTTCGAGAGTATTCTCGAGGTCGCTGACCACGCGCCGCGCAGTGGATAGATCTAACCGCCCGGCGAGGAATTCTATTTCCATGTTGCGGTCTATGTTGATGAGAGGCGTCTCCGCGCCAGCCACGCGCAGCATCACATCCCGCCAGTAAGAGAGCCAGATCATGATCGCCTGACGCATGGAATCTTTGTCTTTGGAGAGTTTATCAGCGTAGGAAAATTTCTCCACGCGAGGGGCAGGCAAAAGCGTTTGCAGATCGTTGAGTCTTTCCTCACGCTTTTCGAGAATGGTGATGTCATCAACGAGTTTGCGGGCATAGCCGGGACGTCCGCCTGAGATATGGGCAAGCAGACGGGCGCGCTCCTCGTCCACGCCGCGTTCGATCAAATCCGATTCGATGGCTTCGATGGGCAAAGGTCGCAGGCGCAGGATTTCGCAGCGTGAAACAATGGTGGGCAAAAGTTGTTCGGGGTTATCGGCAGTTAAGAGAAGGATCGCGTGCGCGGGAGCTTCTTCGAGAGTCTTCAACAATGCATTTGCGGCGTTGTCATTAGCTTCCTGAAAACGCAAAAATAAAGCCACGCGATATTTTGATTGATAAGGTTTTAGCGACATTGTACGCTGTACTTCGCGGATCTGATCCACTTTGAGAACGCCGCCCTCGGTCTCAGCCTGAATCACGTTCAGGTCTGGGTGTTGCATAGCTTCGATCTGTTTGCAATCGCGACAGGTTCTACAAGGAATGCCGGGCGCGATAGGGTTGGTGCAGTTCAATGCCTGGGCGAGGCGCAACGCCAAAGTGCGGCGGCCCAGGCCAGGAGGTCCACAGAAAAGATACGCATGGCGTGCCTCTCCGCGTGCCGCGTGTTGGCGGAGCATATCCACTGCCCATTCGTGCCCAAGTAAATTCCAGTTATCAGCCATTGGGGTAAGTATCAGGTGTCAGGTGCGGAGTGTCAAGTGCCGGGTAATTCGTGGTGCGTGAAACGGGTCTCGATACGCTCTTCGACGAGCACGAAGAGCTACTCGACCACCAGCTTCAAATCGTAAACTTGTGTTGACGGTTCGTCTTTCGCTCACCGTGTCGAAACATCAAAAATCGGCAATCGTAAATCGTTACTCTTGTCCTGCACTCAATCTTAAATAAGATTCGTATCGTTCAGGGTGAATTTTATTCGCTTTCAATGCGGCAAGCACGGCGCAACCTGGCTCGTGGCTATGTGTGCAATCACTGAATTGACAATGTGGGACGAGATCGCGTAACTCTGGAAAATACGCATCTATCTCTCCGGCTTCTGTATCCCACAGCGCAAGGCTTTTCCAACCCGGAGTGTCGGCCACGTATCCGCCGCCTTCCAATGCAAACATTTGGCGCGTGACGGTGGTATGACGACCTTTGTTCATCACTTTGCTGATCTCATTCACGGCCAGCCCCAGCCCCGGTTGAAGTGCATTCAACAAAGTTGATTTTCCAACACCGCTTGGCCCGGCCAGTGCAGAGATCTTATTTTTCAAGACATCGCGTATTTCTTCCAGACCCACGCCTGTTTTTGCTGAGGTGTAGATCACGCGATATCCAATGTCTTCGTATAAACCAAAAATCTCTTTCGCATTTTCAACCAGGTCAATTTTATTAGCAATGATGACAATCGGTATCTTTTGTTTTTCAGCGATGACCAGGAAACGATCCAGCATTCTTAATTTCGGATTCGGATTCGCACACGCAAACACGAATACTACCTGATCGGCATTTGCCAGCAGCACTTGTTGATACTCACCTTGCGGGCGCGGGTCCAACCTGACCAAAGCCTGCTTGCGCTCTTCGACCTTTTCCAACGCCCCGCTGCCGTCATCCAAAAGTGTAATGGTGACATGATCGCCAAGAGCGGCAATATCACCTTTAGCCCTGCCCTGCTTCAATTTTCCACGTAACTGACAAATAACAAGACCCTCCCCGGTTTCCACCCAAAAGAAACCGGATTGGGCCTTAACGATCAAGCCTTGTTTGGTGATCTCGTTCGTCAAATATTCACCTTAATTTTCTTCGGTTGGTGCAGGGATGCCAAACGGAGTAGGTGTATAAGGTGGATACCCAATCTGACCGAAATCATAAAACGGTCTTTGCGGACTGCCATAATAATAGGTTTCCACCATGGCCCTGAAAAACGGCACTGCGTATTCCGAGCCTTCGCCGATGTTTTCAACAATAACCGCAATTGCAATATCGGGCAGGCCCGTATTTTCTTCATTCAGAGTGTATCCGGCAAACCACCCATGAGGTTCGCCGCTGCCTGATTCGGCTGTCCCGGTTTTTCCTGCCACTTTAAACTGCAACCCTCGCAAATTAAAGCGGGCGGTGCCGCGCGGTTCTTCCGTCACCATTAATAATGCCTCACGCAGAATATCCAGGTTTTCGCTGCGCAATGGAAGCGTTCCCTGCGCTTCTGGTTTGAACATGAGGAGTGAATCGCCACTGACAGGTTGAATCTTCTCGACTATCTGCGGCCTGTATAAAGTTCCTCCATTTGCAATGGCGGCCATAAACCTGGCTACCTGCAAGGGAGTGACCTGCACAGTTCCCTGCCCGATGGCCTGATTGACAGCGTCTATCTCGGTGGCAGGGTTATCTATCTGGCCTGCTTCTTCAGCGATCTGTTCAATGCCTGTTTCGGAGCCAAGACCAAAAGCACGCGCCATATTGGCGATGTCGTTACCGCGATCCCAGTTTGAAAAGAGGTCGTTGCCAATATGCCAAAAGTACGGATTGCAGGAACGCATCAAGCCTTCCTGTAAAGTCAACAAACCTGATGGCGTGCTATCCGATGTATTACAAAATTGACCGGCGGCTATCCTGTCCTGACAGTGTTGGTAGGTCCAGTCGTAACGGATTTGGTCGGGCAGTTCGGTGAATTCATACTGACAATCGTAAGGAGTGTCCTTCAAATATAGTCCGCTTTCGAGCGCGGCAGAGAAGGTAATGATCTTGAACACCGAACCAAGCGGGTACTGACCCTGTGTGGCGCGGTTGAGTGTTGGGTTGTTTGAGCTGGCTAGTAATTCACCCAACCCAAGCGCGCTGTTTGGGTTTTCAGGCTCAAAGAGGTTGGGGTCAAAGTCTGGGCTGGAGGCCATGGCGATGATACGGCCGGTATCCACTTCCATGACAACGATGGCACCGCGGAAGAATTCAATGGCAGACTGGGCATAGGATTGCATGTTGCTGTCGATGGTGAGGTAGACTGAATCCGCGGGCTGCGGGCTGGTTTGCCCAAGTGTCGAAATGATCTGTCCATCCGGGCCGACCACTCGAAGAGTGCCGCCATGCTGACCCGCCAGGTAATCCTCCGCCCATGCTTCAACGCCGGATTGTCCAATCTTTTCGCTGCCGTTATAACCGCGGCGGCGATATTCATTCAATTGTTCGGGGGTAATGAATTGTGTGTAACCAACTGCCTGTGGGGCAAGACCTTGCTGGAAGTAGTAACGGGATTCATAATCCGCGACTACTAGTCCGCCGGGGTTTATGGAGAGCAATCTTTGGGCTTCGGCCCGAGTCCCTTCGCACATGGGCAGGTACCAGCCGGGGCCGGAGGCGTCGATTTCATCTTGAATATCGAGAGGGTCAAGTCCGCATAACAGGCCAAGTTCCGTGGTTAAAGCCCCTTGCATATCCAGGTCGATCTGATCGGTCTGGATACCGAAAGCAAACGCACCTGATTGCGAAACGATGGGCAGGCCTTCGCGATCATAAATATCACCGCGGGCAGGCACGCTGTATTCCATCACAAGCTGGTTGCCGCCTGCGAGTTCAGGCAGGATCAGGCCATCATCCCATCGCACTTTCCAGGCATTGTTTTCATTCACTAGGCGCATGATCATGTTGCGTTGAATGTCACCGGCCAGAACGGTTTTATAGGTGATACTGTAACCGACTTCGGCATTATCAGGCCCAAGCTGGGCTGACATGACTGTGAAATCAAAACTGGGAGCGCTCATGGCATTTAGAGAGTCGTTCCAGCGTTTGGAAAAATCTTCAAGTGAGATTGCATCGCGACTGGATTGTGCCAGCATAGCGTACATGGTTTCGTAATTGTCTTGTCTTAGAGCCTCAAAAAATGTTGTGACTGCTGCCTGCGCATCCGGCGCTGGAGTGATGCCCACCTGCGGCGGAGGGAGCGGTGTGGAGGTAGGGCCGCCAAAGATCAACGGAAGGCCATCTCCATTGGAAACACAGGCGGAGAGAAAAATGATGATCAGGATTAAATTGATCCAGCGTAATGACTTCATTACGTTTCCTTTCAAGATACCAGCTCACCGCGCAGGATGGCGGGCGAAACCTGACAATGATAATTCAACAAAGACTGGCAAGCCGCGGGAGCATCTGCGGCAGGAGTTAAGTCAAATTTCTGCAAAGCGCGAAGCACGTGACACATGGGCAGCCCCATCACGCTGGCGTAACATCCGTGCATGGATTCAACCGGGTCGAACTGCGGGTGTTGGATCGCATACGCGCCGGCTTTGTCCATCGGGTCGCCGGTCTTGATATAGGCCCTGATCTCTTCATCGGAATAATTTCGCATTGGCACATCAGTGATGGATAATTCCGTCAGCATCTTTCCATCTTGCACGCGGTAGAGCGCAAGCCCTGTATAAACTTGATGCGTGCGCCCGCGCAATTGCTTCAACATTTTTTCGGCATCCTCTACATCAACCGGCTTTCCCAGCATAGAGTCGCCATCCACCACTGTAGTGTCTGCACCGATGATGATGTTTTCAGGACCTGCCTCATCCGCAACGGCCAGTGTCTTTGCCCGTGCAAGGCGTAGTACATAATCTTTTGGCGATTCGCTTTCCAGTGGGGTTTCATCCACGTCAGCGACATCCACTTTGAAGGCCCAGTTCCCAAGCGCGAGCAATTGTTTGCGGCGCGGTGAGTTGGAAGCCAACACTAAAATTATTTTCTCATTCACGCGCAAGATTCTAACACAGTACATTTTGTGAGGTTAAGCGGGGATAAGTAAGAAGTGATGAGTGAAAAGTGAATCTTTGGATTGGGGCTTCGTGTTGAAAATGGTAAAATGAAATTGTGAGATCAATGATCCTTCCCCGCCAGACCCACACAAAACCAAGAGGGTTTGCACCTGTGTCAAAGACTTTGCCACAAGCAATTGAGCGGCTTGTCTCTGAATTGAAACCTGAAAAATCATTTTGTTCGGGTCCTATGCTTATGGCAAGCCCACACCGGATAGTGATGTGGATCTTCTGATTGTCATGAAAACGAGGGCAAAGTATATAAACAGGTACGTTGCAGTTTCAAACGTTTTGATTCCGCGTGATTTCCCTGTAGATATACTCGTGAAAACTCCAAAGGAAATTAAAGAAGAGGAAAAGAAAAAAGGGAATTTCTTCCTGCGTGAGATTTTGACAAAGGGTAAAGTCCTGTATGAGCGGGAAATTTTCTGAAACCCAGCTTTGATTTTATAACAAGATGACCATCCACGAATTTTTCACGAATATTCGAATATCGGCCAAAATTCGTGTATTCGTGATTTTTTATTCGTGGATGGTTTTCTGCATTTTTCCAGGGAGTTCAAAATGAATAAATCACTTGCATTGCTTTCTATCCTTTTCCTGATTACCGCCTGCACTCCACAGGTGACCATCGCTCCCGAAGCGACCCTCACCTCAACCCTGCCGCCCACCGCAACGCAAACGCCAGAGCCAATAGCCACTCCCACTGCTGTTTATACACCTACGCCTGCCCAAGAAATCGTCACTACCCCCCGCGGAATTGAGTTACAGATTGGCGAGCCAATAGAGGGGCAAGAAGGTGCGTTTGTGATTACATCAATGAATAAGGGAGAAGATTGGGCTACACTTGATGGTGATACAAGGCTAGGGTTTGAACCTGAAGATAATCAGTGGGTATTTATCAAAGGGCAGGATAGAAATACCCGCGTAGTGTTGCAAAGAGTAAGTGATAATACGCAAATTGCTGAATTGAAGCCGAGTGGTACGGTGGCGTGGGATTGGAATCAACTAGTAGATAGCAATGGGGAGAGCATCCTTTTCCGAGGAGCTGTAGTGTTGGAAAAGAAAGATATTATATCTTCTATTTCTGCTCAAACTAGTATGGTTAATACGGTTGTGAATGATTTGCCTGGTGATAAAAATAGTTTTGACTTTACGCGCCGTATTGTTTATTCTAATGATGGTAAGCAAGCAGTATTGGTGGATTTTTTAGTTCGTGGTGATGATCCGAATACGGGATTTGTATTTGTCAGGGGTCTTGATGGTAGGGCCGTTGTTATGTATGTGAATAATTTTAATCTGACCTTGCCATTTGTTACGAGATAAATATATTTGTGATATTGTAGTAGTGTGAGTGTCCATACAAAGGTATTTGTGAGCATGGTAGTTTTACTCTTACTTGTAGGAGGGACTTTGATGGGTTTTCGGTTTACGGGTGGAAAAGCTTGTTTTTGGTGTACAAAAATTATCTTTCGCAAGATACTCCCGATAAGCAGTATAGCTACGAAGACTTTACCAATAGAGGGCCCAGAGAGATGCTGCATGGCTACTACACTGGGGCGGACTCTACTGGATTTTATATGTGGACCTATCGGGGCTAAAGAGATTTATTGCCAGCCCAAATCCCTTCTTTCATCTTTGCATCTTTCCCCATTCAGTCGTAAAATCCACCCAAAATCTGTCTGGACAATGTGGAGGCTTATGAACGAGTTGCAGGAACGTATTTTGAAGGATGGGCAAGTGCTCGGCGGTGGAATTCTAAAAGTAGACAGCTTTGTTAATCATCAAGTGGCCCCAAACCTCATGGATGCCTGTGGGCGTATCTTTGCAGAACTCTTTGCAAATGTTGGCGCAACAAAAATCCTTACCGCCGAAATTTCAGGCATTGCACCGGCACTCACTACCGGTATTCACATGGGGCTGCCGGTGGTGTATGCCCGCAAAACAAAACCCATCACCATGCCAGACCAAGTGTATCTCACCCTCGCGCCCTCGCATACCAAGGGCCGCATGGTTGAGTTGATCGTCTCTCCTGAATATCTTGCCAATGGAGAAAAAGTTCTGATCATCGACGACTTCCTTGCCAGCGGTCAAACCATTCTCGGCCTCGCCCGTCTGGCCGAAGCCTCTGGCTCAAAAATTGTTGGCATCGGCGCACTCATCGAAAAGATCTTCGAAGGCGGGCGCGACGCATTGAAATCCCTGAATGTGCCGATCGAGTCGATTGCTTGCATCAAATCTTTGGACAACGGGAAAATCGAGTTTGTGGATTGATCTTTACGCAGTACGAATTACGTATTCCGTAATGCGTGATCCGTAATTCGTAATGCGAAAACTACTCTGGATTCTTTCCCCGTTTATTGGCTGGATCATTGCCCACATGAGTTTCCTCATCCCAGTCACACGCCTCCGTGAGACCTCCAGCCTGCTTGCGTTTCATCATCCTTCTCCAGGCTATAAGTTTCACGTGCTCATCCTCCCGAAGAGACAAGTGGATTCACTTGCCAGCCTTGATCCGCAAGATACCGCCTTCCTGACAGACTTATATACAACTGTCCAAAGCCTGGTGGCTGAATTCCATCTCAAGGCTTATCGTCTTATTGTGAATGGCGGCGAATATCAGGATTTCCCTCATTTGCATTTTCACCTCATATCAGACATGTAAGGGCACAGCGAGTCCTGAAAAGATTCTAACGATCAATCGCTCCGCTGTGCCCCTACGGGATTAACATATGAATTCAATCGCTATTTTGGATTTCGGTTCCCAATATGCCCAGATCATTGCGCGCCGCGTGCGCGAGGCACAAGTCTATTGCGAGTTATTTCCGTGGGACACGCCTCAGGAAAAAATTCTCTCCATCCATCCCAAGGGCTTCATCCTCTCCGGTGGACCAAAATCCGTTTATGAAGAGAATGCCCCATACATTCAAAAATTTATTATTGAGTCAGGATTGCCCATTCTTGGAATCTGCTACGGGATGCAGGCTCTCACCCACGCCCTTGGCGGCCAGGTGGATGCATCTGCGCAGCGCGAGTATGGCCCTGCTGAAATTACCCACCTGGTGTATGGGACTGCGCTGGATAATATTTCCAAAGTTTGGATGTCGCATGGCGATAAGATCACTCGTATGCCAGATGGATTTGTCGCATTGGCCAGGTCGGAGAATAGTCCCTATGCGGCCATTGGCGATATGCAGAGAAAATATTTCGGTGTGCAGTTTCACCCTGAAGTGCATCACACACCAAATGGAGTTGAACTGCTTAATCACTTTGCTATCGATATTTGCGGCGCAAAACCAGAATGGACTCCCTTATCCATTATCGATGAAAGTGTAAAAAGAATCCGTGAGCAGGTTGGCGATAACCGCGTGCTTGCGGCGGTCAGCGGCGGCGTGGACTCATCCGTGGCGGCGGCCCTGGTACATAAAGCCATCGGTGATCAACTCGTGTGTGTTTTTGTGGATACAGGCCTATTGCGCGCGAATGAGGGTGAACAAGTTGCATCCGCTTTTCGCGGCGGGCTGGGTGCTGAATTAATTACAGTGGAAGCCAGCGCAGATTTCCTTGGTGCGCTGAAGGGAGTCACCGAGCCTGAGCAAAAGAGGAAGATCGTTGGCGAGAAGTTTATTCGCATTTTTGAACAGCAGGCAAAACAAATCGGTCAGCCGAAATTTTTGGTGCAAGGGACGATCTATCCCGATGTGGTTGAATCCTCTGCGCCTGATAGGAACAAAGCCGAGAAGATCAAAACACACCATAACGTGGGTGGGCTTCCTGAAGATATGGAATTCGAGCTTGTTGAACCATTGAGATATTTATTCAAGGATGAAGTTCGTTTGGTAGGTGAAGCGCTTGGGCTGAGCGAAAGCCTCGTTTGGCGGCAGCCTTTCCCGGGTCCCGGCCTGACCGTGCGCTGTCTCGGGGAGTGTACGCCGGAGCGTGTGTCCCGTCTGCGGGCGGCGGATAATATCCTTTTGGAGGAATTATCCAAAGCAGGCTTTTTGGGAAAGGGCGCGCAGACCTCGCAAGCCTTTATGGTTTTGCTGCCTGTGAAATCGGTGGGTGTAATGGGTGACATGCGCACCTATCAGGAGGCGGCAGCGATCCGTGCCGTAACCACCGAGGATTTTATGACCGCGGATTGGGCGCGCCTTCCGCATGATCTGTTGGCGAAGATCTCAAACCGCATTGTGAATGAGGTGGAAGGAATCAATCGGGTAGTGTATGATATTACAAGCAAACCACCTGCTACGATTGAGTGGGAGTGATTTCAATTTACAATTGACGATTTGAGATTGACGATTGGGAGAACGCATGAACTTCGACTTTGGAAATACACTCACGCGCGCCTGGCAAATTACCTGGAAGAATAAAGTGCTCTGGCTGATATTGACCCTGCCTATATTGCTTTCATTCTTGGCATTCTTTCCATTTTTCATATTTCCCCTGTTCTTCTTGGATGGGAATGTGCCTGAATCAAGAATTGTTATCTTGGGCGTTTTAGCAATTTTGGTATTCATCATCTTCTTCATTGCGGCCATGTTGATTCAGGTGATCGCCACATCCTCCGCCACGCTGGGCATCCTCCGAGTGGAACGCGGCCAGGGCCCGTTGGCTTTTATAAATTTAATAAGAGACTGCTTTCCCTATTTCTGGCGCAGCCTTGGGGCCTTGCTGATCATCCAATTGAGCATGGGGTTAATATTCACAGTCTTTTTCATGTTGGTGTTCATCCTGACCATCGTTACCATTGGAATGGCATCCATCTGTTTGCAGCCCATTATGCTCCTGCTGACCCCGCTCATGTATCTGGTCATTGCAGTGATGGAAGGCGCGCAAACGGCGATCATTGCCGAAGACCTTGGCGCAGTGGATGCGGTCAAACGTGCTATCCAGGTTGTGCGTGAGCATGTTTGGAAGTACATCGTTATTACCCTGATCATTTATTTTGGCGGAATGATCCTGATGAGCTTCATTATTTTCCCAATGATGCTCCCCATGTTTTTCATTCCATTCCTGATCGAGTCTGGCTCGGATATAAGCACCCAGGTGCTAATAACACTCGTGCCCATCGCTTTTATGTTCTTTTTCTTCCCCATCATGGCTTTATTCTCAGGCATTCTCCAAACCTTCATAAAATCATCGCTTAACATTATGTATCTGCGGCTCACACAAAATCCTGATTCTGATGCCCAGGTCATTCATCTTGCCGAGAACCCCAAGTAGACGGAATAAATTGAGTGGTGTATGATTTGAACAGAAACGCCTATATGAAAGCGGATAGTTCCCTTATCCGTTTGGCAGATCAGGAGAATCATGAATAACTTCAACTTTGGTGAAGTGCTCACCCGCGCGTGGCAGATCATATGGAAGCATAAGATTCTTTGGATCTTTGGCATTCTTGCCAGTTGTGCGCGCGGCAATCGCGGGGGAGGTGGTGGCGGCGGAAACTCTGGCTATCAAACCGGTCCCAGTGGTGATACTCCTTTTCCGACCGATCAACTCGAGCAGGCCATGGATCGATTTGCCCAGTTCATTTCAGAGAATTGGTGGGTCATTCTTGTGGCTGTTATTGCCATCCTGTTACTGTCTTTTCTATTTTTTGCCCTGGGAATGATCGGCAGAGTTGGCTTGATCAAAGGAACATCCATGGTGGAGGCTGGAGCCGAAAAATTAGCCTTCGGAGAAATTTGGGGTGAGAGTCTGCCTTACTTCTGGCGCATCTTTGGGCTAAACTTTTTCATCGGCCTTGCCTTTTTCCTGATTCTCATTCCATTTGTTTTGTTTGGGGTATTGACAGCCGGCGTTGGCTTTCTGTGCCTTCTTCCCCTCATATGTCTCTTGATCCCAATCAGTTGGGTGGTGGCGGTGATTACCGAACAGGCCCAGGCTGCAATCGTGCTTGACAACCTCAGCATCATGGATGGCATTAAACGCGGATGGGAAGTTGTCAAATCCAATGCCATGCCCATCTTCGTGATGTCCCTGATCCTATTCATTGGCGGTGCCATTGTGGGCGTTGTCATCTCTCTCCCCATCATCTTGGCAGTTGTTCCGCTCGTGATAGGGGCAAATGCATTGCGAGAATCTCTTACACCTGTATATATCGCGCTGGCTTGTTGTGCCCTGTACGTGCCTGTGATTATTGTCTTGAACGGTGTCCTTACCGCCTATATTCAATCTGCATGGACTCTGACATACATGCGCCTCACCAAACCCAAGGAAGAAACCCCTGTTTTTATTGAGGGAAATGCGTAAGCTTTTCGTTCTGTTCCTCAGCCTGGGCCTTTTGCTTGGTACTGCGCCTTCTGTTCGTGCGCAGCAAAGCCTTGCCACTGCGACCCTCTACACTGCGGACGCCTCTGCTTTCCCAACCATATCTGCCTATTTGGATGTCTTCGACGCCCAAAGAATATTTGCCTCGGGACTTAAGCCCGAGGCTGTTACTGTTATCGAAAACGGGCAGCCACTCCCAACCGACTCACTATCCGAGATCGCCATCCCAATGCAAATTGTCGTTGCCGTTAATCAAGGCACAGCATTGGATGCGCGCAATGCCAACGGATTCTCCCGCTTTCAACGCGTAGCGCAAGTGATCGCGCAATGGGCGCAAGTCCGCCCGGCAGATCTGCCGGATGACCTCAGCCTCGTCAGCCAGGCCGGGCCGGTCATCAACCATGCCAGCGCAGCGGATTTCATTGTGGGGCTAAATGGCTTCCAGCCTGACATGCGCGTTGCCACACCCAACCTGCAATCTCTTGCCACAGCTATTGACATCGTCAGCGCGCAGACGCCGCGCATTGGAATGAAACGTGCCATCCTCTTCATCACGCCGCAAATGCTGGAGGCGGACCTTGCCTCACTGCTTGAGCCATATATGCAGCGTGCGATTGAAAGTGATATTCGCATCTTCATCTGGTATGTGGATGCCAACACAACGTTTACCACTACCAGTGCGGCGGTATTTAATAACCTCGCCATTCAAACGGGCGGAGCCATGTTCCAGTATTCGGGCGAGGAAAGATTCCCGGACCCCGAAGCGTATTTTTCCGCTTTGCGCAGAACCTATATGCTCTCGTATACATCTCGATTAAGTAGTTCGGGTGAATATTCTCTCAGTGTGCAGGTGAACCTGCCATCAGGGTCTTTGGCTTCTGTTGATCAGAAATTTAGTGTGAATATTCAGCCGCCGAATCCCTTCCCCATCGCGCCGCCATTACAGATCACACGGCAGGCACCGGAAGATGACCCCTTCAATGATGAAATACTATTGCCCGTAAAACAGGAGATCGAGATCATCGTCGAGTTTCCTGACGGGCACGTGCGTCCGCTGATACGCACAACCCTGTATGTAGATGGCATGATCGTGGATGAGAACACCACAGAACCATTCAACCTCTTCACATGGGATTTGAACGCCTATACCACCAGCGGAGAACATCAGATCATGGTGGAGGCTGTGGATGTGCTCGGCTTGAGCAAGACAAGTATGTCTCTCCCGGTGACAGTCACTGTAATCAAGCCGCCCAGCGGCCCTGCTGCCTTCCTGGCAAAAAATCGCACGCCGCTTACCTTTGGCTCGATCATCCTGGCTGGCTTGGTGCTCTTCTTCATCCTGCTCAGTGGACGCTTCCGCATTCCCTCCCTGCGTGCCGCACAGGAAGCACACCGCGCCAGCGTTGACCCTCTCACACAGCCGATCAAGGCAGTAACGGAGGAGGCCGTGCCAGCCGTCCCTGCCTCTGCGGGAAATGGCAATGGCAAAACGCGGCGCACCCCCTCCAGGAAAACAGGAGCAGGCCCAAAGCCCAGCGTGGAAGCGGATGCATCCCTCATCCGCCTCAACCCGGATGGGCAGGTGGCCGCAGTCGCCCCCATCCAACTGATCGAAAAAGAGATCGTCTTTGGCACTGACCCGGTACAATGCAACCAGATCCTGGATAACCCATCTATTTCGTCGATCCACGCGCGGCTCAGGCAGACGGATGACGGCGGTTACCTGCTGACGGATAACAATTCCATCGCCGGCACCTGGGTAAATTACGAGCCGGTATTACGAGAGGGCTATCGGCTGAGGCATGGGGATATGGTAAACTTCGGTCAATTAACTTTTCGGTTTATGCTAAAAGTGCCGCCTCCCTCTTCAACCCCCAGAATTACCGTTCAACCCATTGAAGAATGATCCGATCCACACTTGCCCACCTGCATGTTGCCGCACTCAGCCACGCCGGAGCATCCGGCAAGAACAATGAAGACCGTTATTCGGTTGCATCGTTCCTGCTGAGCAAGGATGATTCGCGCCCATCCGTTTTTGCAGTGGTGGCAGATGGGATCGGCGGCCATCGTGCCGGCGAGATCGCTGCCGAGCTTGCGGTCAATTACATCAGCATGGAAGTGGCTGAGAGCAGTGCCAAGAAGCCGCTAAAAATTCTGGAGACCGCCATCCACGATGCCAGCCAGGCCATCTCGGCCCACTCTGCCGGCAAGGCGGATGAAGAAGGCATGGGCGCAACCTGTGCCTGCGCATGGGTGATCGAAAATAAACTTTATACTGCGTATGTGGGTGATTCACGCATTTATCTTTTACGCGGCAAATATATTCAACGCCTCAGCATCGACCACACCTGGGTTCAGGAAGCCTACGAAAAAGGCATTATCACTTCTGAACAGATGCATGACCATCCGAATGTGCATGTCATTCGCAGGCATCTGGGCGGATTGAAATTGCCCGAAGTTGATTTTCGGATGCGCATCGACAATGAAGAAACCGATGAAGAATCATTGAACAACCAGGGCTTTCATCTTGAACCCGGCGATACCATCCTGCTGTGCAGTGATGGTCTAACCGACCTGGTCTGGGACGATGAAATTCAAAAAACCATCCGCTCGAAGAAAGACTTGAAGTCTGCGGCGGAAGCGCTGGTCACCATGGCTAATGAACGCGGCGGCCACGATAACATCACCGTCGTGCTCATGTCCATGCCTCGGCTGGAGGAAGCCGCCAAAAAGAAAAGCGGTTTATTGGAATGGTTGTTGGGGGAATGAACGATCCGCAGATTTCGCAGATTAGGTAGATTTGTTTTTTAAGAAAATCTGCCCAATCCATCTAATCTGCGGATTGACTTTATCGCCTCATCCTCCGCCCGAACCTGCTCAGTCACCAATTAGCCGAATCTCATTCCGAGCTTTTTTCTGCTTTCTCCCTGTCCAACCATAATTCCCGATACTTGCGATTCCAATCTATCAAAAAGCGGACTGCGATCACAAGTCCCGCGCCTAGTGCAACCCAAAAAGCGTCATCGCGAATATTGAATATCCATAATATGGGCGCGATGAATATACCTGCAAACACACTCGCCCGCGCCCCGTGACGGATAACCAGCACAAGCAGAATAAGTATCGCAGCACAGATCAGAAAAGCCAATAAATCTACAGCCAAAAATGCGCCGCCGGTAGTTGCCAGTCCCATCCCGCCACGGAACTTTGCAAATAGGGGCCAGCAATGACCGATCACTGCGCAGGTCGCAGTAAGCGCGACTACCCATGTTTCAGCTGAATAATTTATCGCAAGCCAGGTGGGAATATATCCCTTGGTAATATCCAATATCAGAACCAGCGCACCCCAGCCAAAGCCAGCCTGACGAATCGTATTGGTCGTTGTCGCGTGACCCGATCCCGCATTACGCACATCTACGCCTTTGACAAAGCGTGTGACCCAGATCGAAAATGGAAGCGAGCCGAATAAATAGCCGAGAATAGGGAAGAGAATATTGGTCATACATTATGTAACCCCGTTAAGTGGAAAAGTATTCAGTGATTAGTGACTAGTAATCAGTCTCTTCTGTGTTATCCGCGTACAAAACTCCGAAGGCGGTGTCTTGAGCCTGTCGAAACAAGTGAAATGACTATAGATTTATGTGGTGATTTACCAAAACCCCGAAGGGGTGGTATAGAGTTGAAAAACCATATCACCCCTTCGGGGTTCGGTTCTTTATTTGCATTTTTTCTACAATCGTTTCACCCCTTCGGGATTAGCAATTCCTGATACGAACGTCCCAGCACCTTTGCCCGCGAGGCCAGCCTGCGCGTGAGGCCGTCAAAGATGAATTTATGGAAGGGCCACATGGCGTACCAATAGAGAAACCCAAAGAGGCCATGCGGCTCAAAATATGCTGTAACGGTAAACAGGGTTTTATTTTTTTCATCGGGCGCGGCGATGGACTCAAATTGCAGCCAAGCCTTGCCCGGTAATTTCATCTCGGCACGCAATCGCATCAGGTGATCTTTTTCCACAGTTTCAACCCGCCAAAAATCGAGTGCCTCGCCGGTATGAATTTCATCAGGGTGTCTGCGCCCGCGCCGCAAGCCGACACCGCCGATAGCTTTGTCCATCCAACCGCGCATGGCCCAGGCCCAATCCATGTAAAGCCAGCCGCGTTTCCCGCCGATGCCAGTATAAGAACGAAAGACCGTTTCAGGAGGAAGGTCTAGCATTGCCTGCCTGCGTTCAATGAATAGCCCATCGTCGATTGTGAATTTATAGGGTTTTAAATCACCAACAGCTGTGACCAATGCGTCAGACCAGCTCGTCTCCACACGGTCCCGTTGGATGCGCCCCAGTGCAAGATGTACGGCGGTTTGAAAATCAATCGGTTGGATTTGTGGAAACAATTTCTTCGCCGCGTCATCCCGCACAATGAGGTCGTCGCGCAGACCTTCGATCAATGGCGCGACTACCCGCCAATGGATCGGTGTGACCATGTGCACCCAATATGCAGAAAGACGAGGTGCATAAAACGGAGTTGGGATCAGCCAGCGTTTTAAATCCCGTTCCTTTGCATAGCCCAACAACATATCCGCATAGGTCAGGCGGGTGGGGCCGCCAACTTCGATCACCCTGCCGATGGTATCGGGTGTTTTCAGCGCCTCAACCAGATAGGAAAGCACATCACGGATCGCGATTGGCTGCGCTTGTGAAAAGTACCAGGCGGGACAGATCAACAGCGGCTCACGCTCTGTCAGATAGCGGATCATTTCAAAAAGGGCGGAGCCTGAACCGACGATCATGCCTGCCCGAAATTCAGTGACCGGGATTCTGCTGTAGCGCAACAAATATCCCGTTTCATGCCTCGACCGCAAATAGGGAGAAAGATTTGCAGTGGGGTCCACCAATTCGCCGAGGTAGATGATTCGTTCGATCCCCGCTTCTTCGGCTGCGTGAGTAAAAATCCGCGCCACTTGCAAATCGCGTTCGGCATTGACGTTTCCACCCTGCATCCCGTGCATTAGATAATAAGCAACAGAAACATCCTGCATGGCTTTTGCAATTTGATCTGCCATCAGCGCGTCGCCTTGTACTACTTCCACTTTGTTGAGCCAGATGCGCCCTTGTAAACGGGACGGGTCACGCACGAGGCAGCGCACGCGATAGCCCGATTCAAGAAGTTTTGGTACGAGACGCCCACCAACATAACCTGTGGCACCGGTGACGAGGATGGTTTTTTTGCTGGTCATTGGTCTGTATTATAAGCCACGCACATTTTGTAACTGTAAAGAAGACGTAAAGAGCGATTGTTCTGTCCTCTGGCATAATCTAATTGGAAGGGCATGATGAACAGGAAACCTCTTGAATTCATATCCGGGCTGGCCGTTTATTTTGTAGTGACTTTGTTGATCGCATGGGCGATCATTTTACGCCTCTCGATTGTGCCAGTTCAATTCATCACCTGGCTGGGGCAAAGCCATAACCCACAGAGTGCCCTGGCGTATTTCAGCCTGACATTGGGTGCCACGCTTTTGATGTTTTTACGGTTAGGAATAGAGATCCCAAAAGTAAAAATGTTCACCTCTTCCGAAAAGCTTCAACCTTATCTTTCCGGTTTGCCATTATGGGCTTTAGGTTTATTGTGGGCTGGCTCCCTGATCGGTTTTTGGAGTGTATTTCCATCCTGCCAGCCTCCGGTGACCATTAATTTTCAGGTGTCTGGCAGGGACGGCTTCTTCCAGCCATCCAGCATGATCGAAGTGCAGCCGGGCGAAGCGATCACGGTGACGGCCAATTCGGTCAACAAAGATGTCACTTTATCCTGTTCGTGGGAATATGCCGGTGCCATCTTCAAGACGCTTGGGGCGCAGCGCGGATGTCAGGTCAGCGCCCGCTTTAGTGACCAGCCTGGTAACGGATTTATGACGGTAAGCGTATCCGAAAATTTTTGTTCGCAAAGTTCCATTTTTTCCCTTCAGACAGTTGTGACTGCGCCATGAGATATACCGAAGAACATTATGAACACAAGACCCATTCATTATCTATCCCTCATCTCACTTTTTTGGTTAAATGCTTGCGGATCATCAGGCAGCACCGCAACGAATAAGGCGGCAATTCTGCCTGATGTTTGTCAGGTGGCGGTTGGCCAGCAGATCGCGCTTACGTTGGATGGACAGATCCCAGCCAATACAACCATTCAGTGGAGCGCCACCATAGGGGAAGTGGTTTGGACGGGCCAGGGGCTTACCGCTGTTTTTTTGGCACCCAGCATCCCCGGTGACGCGGTAATCGCCGTCTCATTTATTTCAGGTACACCAGTCCCTTATACAACTGAGCGCATATGCCGGGTACTTTATGTTGAATCCCCAGTATCTGCCACTATCCCAGATCAGCCGGCTTTGGGCGGACATACCATCGCGATCAGTGAAATTATGGGGAACCCTTGCGGCAATCTTGATTCAAGAAAATTCAATCAATATGTTGAACTTTATAATTATGGCGATCAACCCGTGGACGTGGGTGGCTGGTGGCTCTTCGATGAGGGTGAAAAAGGAACCCCAGATCATCTTGTTGCCTGGGGTACTCGTTCCAATGCTCTTTTTGACAATTCCTCAATCACAAATGCAACCGTGATCCCCGCACACGGTTATGCAGTTGTCCTTTCGCCTATTTACACTGAGAGCGATATTATTGGGCAGCGCATGCCCTATAATTTTCCCGCCGGTACAATCATATTAACCGCGGAATCCAGCGATACCCTGGGAGATGATTTCTTTGGGATCATCAGCGACGCGAACGGCTACGATACACTCACGCTTTACGTTGGCGGCAAGGCGATCATAGATGATGTTGTGGATACTTACGGCACACCTCGCATCGAGGGTCCCTACCCTGTCAATATCGGCGATGACAATCTGGATCATATACCGCTGCACCTGAGCGATTGCACGTCCGCCGAACGTGTAGACCCACGCTTGCCAGACACAGAAACCAATTGGATCAGTGTATATGGGGGCTCCCCCGGTGACGGGCCATATCAGTAAAGTGAGTAATGAAGTGTCATTCTGAGCGAAGCGAAGAATCTCTGACTCCGGGATAGAGACCCTTCGCTACCGCTCAGCGTGACACTCTCTTTTATTTCATAACACAAAATCTAATGTAAAATCCATAACATGACATTGTTATGGATTTCTTTATCCTTCCTCGGGGGGATCATCCTTGCCAGTCTCGTCTTCCTTCCCACCTGGGCATGGTTATTGATCTCTGTTGCCTTCTTTCTTCTCTTCCTCTTTCTTCGTCATCTCTCATCACGTAACACTGGTCTCGATACGGCGGGAGAGCACCGCCTACTCGACCAGCAGACATATATTACGGATTACGCATCACGCATCACGCATCAAATATCACGCATCCCTCCCTTCTACTTCGCACTTCCTATCTTCCTCTTCCTCGGTTCTACCTATTATCAAATCCGCCAGCCGAATATCGATGCCTTCCATATTGCTTTTTACAATGACCGCACCTACGACCTGTTGATTACGGGTCACCTCACAGAGCCGCCCGATTACCGCGATAATTACACCAACCTCAAACTGATGACGGAAGCTGTAGACACTGGCAGTGGTGACCTGCTTGTTTCTGGTTATCTCCTCGTGCGCGTTGAAAAAAATCAGGTTTATGAATACGGTCAACGCGTGCGTGTCCGCGGACAATTAAAAACTCCGCCTGAAGATGAAGAGTTTTCCTATCGTGATTATCTCGCCCGCGATGGCATTCATTCTTATATGTCCACTGCCGAGGTGACGGAACTGCCGGGGAATGGCGGTAATATAATCACCAGGCAGATCTACAAACTAAAATCGAAACTGCTGGAAAATACATATCGTCTTTATCAAGACCCTGAAGCTTCATTGTTGGCGGGCATTCTATTCGGCGTGGATACCGGCCTGCCGCGCAAGTTGCAGGACGCGTTCAAGAATACAGGCACGGCACATATCATTGCCATCTCAGGCTTTAACATTGCCATCATTGCAGGTATCTTCTTTTCCATTTTCAAAAACCTTACAAACGAACGCGCTGGCGCATTAATCGCGATCATCGGAATTTTCATGTATGCCTTTCTGGTCGGTGGGGATGCAGCAGTGATGCGCGCCGCATTCATGGGGAGCATTTCATTATTCGCACGCCAGGTTGGCAGGCGCAATATGGGTTTAAATGCGCTCATGGCAGTAGCACTCATCATGGCGCTCATCAACCCGCTGGTGCTTTGGGATGTGGGCTTTCAACTTTCATTCTTCGCCACACTCGGTCTCATCCTTTATGCCGAACCGTTCTCGAATTTCACCGACAACCTGATCGCCAAAGTTTCAAATTATGATACAAGTACCTTCGCGCGCATCATCAACGAAAATGTCATCCTTACCCTCGCAGCTCAACTCACAACCATTCCGATCATGGCCTATCATTTCAAACGCATCTCCCTGATTTCATTTATCGCCAATCCCTTCATTCTGCCTGTCCAGCCCGCAGTGATGATCGTTGGCGGGTTGGCTGTTTTCACCAGCCTCGTCATTCAACCTCTCGGTCAACTCATTGCGTGGATCGCCTGGCCTTTTGCGGCATACACCATTCGCATGGTGGAATTCTTTGACCGTGTGCCGCATGGGACGATCTTTCTTGGCGATTCATCCATCTGGATCGTGCTCTTCTTTTACATCGCGCTTCTTACTGTGACCTTCAACTGGTCGCGCATTAAAGACTGGTTCCAATCTGCTGCAGTTTCGCTTCGAGCCGTTGCCTTGACGGCGACTCTTGCATTCCTATTCGTTTGCATGATGGTACTATGGCGATCTGCCTCCACCGCTGGCGATGGACAATTTCACATTACGTTTCTTGAAGTTGGTTCCGCAGACGCAGTCCTCATTCAAACATCGGAGGGCAGGAATATTCTGATCAACGGCGGCGCGAGTACTTCTGAACTGTCAGATGAACTTGGCAGAAGGCTTCCATTTTTCTCGCGCAAGCTAGACTGGCTCATCATTGCCTCCACCCAAGAGGATCAACTCTCCGCTCTTCCGCGTGTCATCGAAAGATATCCGCCTGATAATGTTTTGTGGAGCGGAAATGTGCAGGCTTCATTCTCTGCGCAATTGCTGGATAAATATTTCGCAGCGGAGCAAACCCCTGTCAGCCGTGCGGAAGCGGGACAAAGGCTAGAGCTGGGCGATGGCGCATTTATCGAGGTGCAGGCCGCAGGTCCGAGAGGAAGCGTGCTTCTCATCCAAAATGGAAATTTCCGCGCGTTGCTTCCAATTGGTATAAGTGATGGCATGTATGAGTCCATGGAGTATGGAAATGTGATTGGCACAGTGGATGTGCTTTTGCTTTCGGATTCTGGGTATGCACCCTCCAACCCAATTGATATTTTTGAAAATTTGAATCCGCAACTGGTGGTGTTGAGCGTTGCCGCAGGTGACCCGGACGGTTTGCCATCTCAAGATGTACTGGATGCTTTGGTTGAGTATTCGTTGTTACGCACAGACCGCAACGGCTGGATCGACGTAACGACAGATGGGAATGAGATGCGCGTGGTTGTGGAACGTGGCGAGTAGGTGGGAGTTAAGTACCCTGTGCGTGAGGTTGAGGGATGCTAAAATACCGCCCACATAAAAGGAGAAGAAAATGAATAAAAATATTTTGAAAGTATTTATTGCAGTTATTGTGATTGTGCTGGCTTCTTTAGCCTGCGCCACCCCTGACCTTGGCTCGCTGCTCAACCCATTGCCCAGTGATGATTTTTCAAACAGCGACAGCGGCTGGGGTACTGGCACGGATAGTTTCAGTTCCGCAGAGTATGACAATGGCGGTTTGAAAATGGTTGTGTTTGAGCCGTTCTATGTTTCAT
The DNA here is from genome assembly GCF_057083605.1 of Candidatus Villigracilis sp. Lineage (NCBI taxonomy): Bacteria > Bacillati > Chloroflexota > Anaerolineae > Anaerolineales > Candidatus Villigracilaceae > Candidatus Villigracilis > Candidatus Villigracilis sp. The sequence continues at coordinate 34,505 of NZ_JBXMTI010000001.1, forward strand.
GGTCTACGCCCGGCCTTGAAACCTATGAAAATGTTCATATTGAAGTTAGTGTGAAGAATGAAAGCACAGACCCGGAAGCACTATTTGGAATCATATGCAATGAACAGGGTACTACGAATGCCTTCTATTATGTGGGCGTATCCCCGGATGGTTATTACGCCTTCATCACATCCTTCGTTGCTCTGGATGATCAGTACCTCAAGGAAGGCACATCGGATGTGATCTCATCCAGCGCCAGCTCCATGCGCCTGGGCTTGGATTGTGGCAATGGCTCCATGACACTTTATGTGAATGGACAGATGATCGACAGCGTTTCCGATACGACCTACACAAGCGGTGTGGTTGGCTTGTTTGCGGCCACCGATGACCAGAACAATGGCGCAACAGTGATCTTTGATGACTTTGAAATGACGAAAATAGGCGAGTAATTTTATTTATACATCTTGCGAAAGTCACTTGTAGGTCAGGCTTTTAGCCTGACAATCCTTTGAAATATAGGTTTTGGCGGGTTACAAACCCGCCCTACAAATACTTATGTAAATATTTCTAAAAATCCCCGCATGTTTCAACGCGGGGATTTTTTGTAACAGCTTCTTTCCTATTTCACATCCAGTGTGGTTGGAATCTTCTTGACGAAATCTGTGATCACATCCATGTTTGGCAGGGGCAATAGATCGTTTGGAGCGCCGGTTGTGCCGGTGAATTCCGCTTCGAATATATCCGCTTTTTTGTGCATAATGTGTTTTCCAGTGCAGGTGCGGCAGAATGCAATATCCCCGTCATGCGTATGGCGCGTAATGGTGAAGACTGCGCCGCAGGCGGGGCAATCGATAAGTGGAATGCCTTCGTCACTGTGCCCGACGATGTGCGCAAGGCCCGAGCCGAGGCTCAATGCGTCTAAATCGGCCAGCAGTTGCGGGTTAAATTGCGAACCGCTGTCCTTCATCAAAATGGCGAGCGCCTGCTCGACCTTCGTCCCTTTGCGGTATGGCCTTGAACTTGTCAGCGCATCGAAAGCATCCGCCAGGCCGATGATCTGTGCGTCGAACGAAAGGCTGTCACCATCCAGTGAATCGGGATAGCCTTTGCCATCCAGCCGTTCATGATGATGAAGTACAACATCCAACACCAGTTCCCCCAACGGATGTTCATTCAATAAGTTTGCGCCAATACGCGGGTGGGTCTTGATCGTTGCAAATTCCGCGTCGTCCAGCTTGCCTGGTTTGCGCAGGATCGAATCTGGAATGCCAACCTTGCCGATGTCATGCAAGAATCCGCCAATGCCAACATGAACGGCTTCATCATTTGAAAGACCATGTTTGATCGCAAGTAGTTTTGCAAGTTGAGAAACACGCCAGACGTGCCCGCCCGTGTACGTATCACGCGCTTCGATCACATCTCCCATGATCAGCAGGGAACGCAATAATTCCTGATTAAGTTGCATACATACTCCTTGATGGCTTTGAAAATGTTCTCACGAAAAATTTGAATCAGTATAATCAGCCTAAATGAAAAAGACAATAAGCAAAAAACCAGTTGGACAACTCACCCGTGGAAAGACTGCCTCAAACAGACTCCGCCGTGTGGATAACTTCATCCTGCTTTTTGAGCCATCGCTTCCCACGCGGACCGACGGCCTGTTCGCCGATTCATTTTTTGTTGACCTTGGCTACGGCTTTGACCCTCGCACCACCCTCGAAAGCGCCGCGCGTTTCAGAAGGTTGAATCCAAATCTCCGCATCCTCGGCGTTGAAATTGACAAGGAGCGGGTGGAAGCTGCGTTACCTTATGCAGATGACATCACACACTTTCGGCTGGGCGGATTCAACCTGCCTTTGCAGTCAGGTGAATCTGTGCGTTTGATCCGCGCATTTAATGTCCTGCGTCAATACGACGAGGCGGAATTCAAGCCTGCCTATGAACGCCTTGCTAAATATGTTTTGCCTGGCGGATTGATGATCGAAGGAACGTCGAATCCGTTTGGGAGTATTTGGTGCGCGAATGTTGTAAGAAAAACTCTGGAGTCCGACAGCTCGCTGTCTGGAAGCGACTGGAGATTTGAGGCTTTGGTTTTTAGTACGAATTTTCGTTTAGGGTTTGACGTGGAGGAATTTCAAACCATCCTGCCCAAGAATTTAATTCACCATGTTGTAAAAGGTGGGCCCATTTACGATTTTTTTGAAGCATGGAAGAGGTGTGCGGCAGAGACCTCCTCGACGAAAGTCTATGGATTCAAGCAGTGGTTCATTTCCTCTGCAGAGGCGCTGGCTCAGAGGGGATATAAGATCAATTTGCAGAAGAAAATTCTTTCAAGGGGATATCTGATCTGGGAACTGTGAAGCCAACCGATTTTTTGTACACGGAGCTGCACGGAAAAACCTTTAAGAATCCGTGAGTCCACTGTGAAAAGTTAATGTTTTAACGCGAAGGCGCAAAGTCGCCAAAGCTTTTAAAAAGATAACTTCACTCCTGTGCGTTCCTTGAGCAATAGTTGAAACTTTTGCTCCAAAACTTTAATTTTCTTTGCGTCCTGGCGTCTTTGCGTTAAGGCTTTATGTTTTTGCAGTAGTTATCCGTATTATCCGTCCGATCCGTGTACAAAGGGTAAACGATGTAAATCAACCTGCTTTTTTCTTCCGTATCACGAACAATGGCAATAGCATCAGCAGAATGGATATTCCCACGCCACATAACCCGCCGAGGCCGAACATGCCACCGATGGAGGCCAGAGCAAACTGCTCATTGCTGATGATCTTCGTGCTTCCATCTGTAAAGAAACAAGTGACTTCCACTGTGTGCCCATAAGTCCCTGATGGGCTTGTGGTAGTTTGTGTGGATGTACCTTCTTCGAGCGATGTACTTTCCGCACCGGGGCAGTAGATCGCCACCGCGATCTTTTCATCCAATTTCGGCACAGCGAATAGGCTTGGTCCCAGCATGAAGGTGGTGACGAAGATTATGCCAAGTGAAACCGCAGCCAGAATCACCCAGGCAACCACGCGCGCGATCCATACTTCTTTTGATGTGTTAAGTTTCATAAGACACCTCTAATGAATTAAATTTTACGGTTTATATAACGCCGAACAATCACCTAAAAGTGTGATGATCCTGCACACTTGACGCCTTTTCTCTTTCCCCGTAAGATAAGCCCCGCAATAGAACATACATTCACTACGAAGAGATCATTAACCGCTAAGACCGCAAAGAACGCGAAGAAACCCAAAAGGTTTTTTTACTTAGCGCGCTTAGCGTACTTCGCGGTTCAAAAAGGACTTCATATGGAACTAGGTATCGTTAGAAAAATAGACATCGATAGTGAAATGCAGCAGTCGTATCTTGATTATGCGATGAGTGTAATTGTGGCGCGTGCGTTGCCTGATGCGCGTGACGGACTCAAGCCTGTCCAGCGGCGTATTCTATATGCAATGTATGATATGGGCATTCGCGCGGATACGGCCTACAAGAAGTCTGCGCGTATCGTGGGTGAGGTGCTCGGTAAATATCATCCGCATGGTGACTCGGCGGTGTACGAAGCCATGGCACGCATGGCGCAGGATTTTTCCATGCGCACTATGCTGGTGGATGGTCAGGGTAACTTTGGTTCTGTGGATGGCGACCCGCCTGCGGCCATGCGTTATACAGAAGCGCGTCTTACCTCTGCTGCGCTCGATATTCTTTTTGATCTTAATAAAAATACAGTTAACTTCACTCCCAACTTTGACGACACGCTCGAAGAGCCGAATGTTTTGCCTTCTGCGATTCCGAATCTTTTGGTGAACGGCGCGACTGGTATCGCGGTAGGTATGGCAACTTCAATTCCGCCGCACAACCTGAGCGAGATCGTGGATGCGCTAATTTACATGATCCAGCGGTGGGAAAAACTCGACGATATCGATGTTGAACAATTAATGAAGTTCGTGCAAGGCCCGGACTTTCCAACGGGCGGCCTCATCATTCAAGAGCAGGGCGAAGATGGAATTGAATCAGCGTATGGTTCGGGGCGCGGAAGAGTTACCGTGCAGGCCAAGGCTCATGTGGAGGAGATGGAAAGAGGCAAGAGCCGAATCATTGTGTCAGAATTGCCGTATCAGGTCAACAAGTCCAGTTTGATCGAGCGCATTGCAGAGTTGGCGCGCGATGGTCACCTCGAAGGCCTGTCCGACCTGCGCGATGAATCCGATCGTCAGGGAATGCGCATTGTGCTCGAGATGACGAAGAATGCCGATCCCGAAATCGTTTTGCGCAATCTTTATAAACGCACGCCCATGCAGACCACCTTTGGCATCAATTTGCTGGCGTTGGTGGATGGCGAGCCGCGCACACTCACCCTCAAGCAGGCATTGCGCGTCTATGTGGAACACAGGCTGACGGTAGTCAAGAGACGCGCTGAATTTGATCTGGATAAAGCCAAAGCGCGCGCGCATATCCTCGAGGGATATTTAATCGCATTAAAGAATCTGGATGAATTGATCGAGCTTATTCGCTCCGCATCAGACGTGGATGCTGCTCGGGGTAAACTGATGAAGCGTTACAAGCTGACAGAGTTGCAGGCCAACGCGATCCTCGATATGCAGTTGCGCAGGCTGGCCGCGTTGGAACGCAAGAAGATCGAAACCGAATACAAGGAAGTGACTGGGATCATCAAGGAGTTGACGACTTTATTGAAGTCACCGAAGTTGATGCGCGGCGTGGTTGCGGATGAATTGTTGAAGGTAAAAGCCGCTTATGGTGACCGACGCCGTACGCAAATTGTGAACCTGAAAGAGGGCGGAAAAGCTGGCAGGACATTGACCGCGCGTGAGCTGCCCCATCAGGCAGTATGGATCGGCGTAACCGACGATGGCCTCGTTTCGCGCACGCACGACGATAAACAACCGAAGCATTCAGGCAACGATGCGCCGCGTTACTTGATAAAAGCCAGCACAACCGACACTGTTTATTTCGTCAGCAAATTGGGAAAAACTGCTGCAGTTGCCGCGCATTTGATCCCCGAAGCGGACAAGATGAGTCAGGGCTCGATGTATTACAAGGTATCGCCGCTTACCGAAACTGACCCACTCGCGGCGGTGTTCGCACTACCCTCCAGTAAATCGACATTGGGAGTAGAGACTTGCGTGCTGACAGCCACGCGCTTTGGCATGGTCAAGAAGACACTGATCACAGAATTGCCGGGCCCCTCCTCACAGACCTTTACCCTGGTGCGTGTAAACGAAGGTGACAGACTCGGCTGGGTTGGGCTCACAGATGGAAAGAAGAAGGACATCATGCTATTTACGTCCAGCGGCATGGCGATCCGCTTCAAGGAAGATGACGTGCGCCCGATGGGGCTTGTTGCCGCAGGTGTGAATGGCATCAAATTGGAAGATAAGGATGAAGTGGTTGGCATGGAAGTTCTGCCCGCCGAAGGTGAGATATTCCTGCTAGCAAATGATGGTAAAGCCAAGCGCGTGGACGAAAAAGAATTCCCCAGGCAGGGACGTTATGGCAAGGGCGTGGTTGCATGGGACCTGCCTGCCAAAGAAACGCTTCTAGCAGTTGCCAGCGGAAAACCGAATCACGTCGCTACCATCCACATGAGCAAAGGCGCGGCAAAATCTGCGAGATTAGATTTGGCTGGTGTGAGGAAGCGTGCCGCGAGTAAAGGTGACCTGGTTGTCGAAGTGAAACCTGGAGAGACGATCACAGGCCTCGCCGTGGGGTGGACGGTGGAGAGGTTTGTTGCGGTGGAGAAGAAAGAGGAAAAGGCAAAGGGGAAGAAAGAAGTAAAAAGTAAGAAGGCTGTGGTGAAGAAAGCTGCGCCTAAAAAGACAGCGGCGAAAACAAAGAAGGTTTCAAAGCCTGCAAAGAAGACCAAAGCGAAGCCAACAAAAGCTTCTTCAAAGGCGAAAAAGAAATCGCCCGCAAAGGGGAAAAAGAGATAGCTTTATACCCTGAGACATCCGAGCTCTTTCCCCATTAGGATAAGTTAAGAATTCGGAGGTTTAGAAGAGAAGACCAGGAAAGGCCATAGAAAGGGATGAAGGCTGTGGTAAAGTCTGCGAAGAAATCAAAGGCCAGGACGGCCACCAACCTCTATTGATGAAGGTGGCTTGTACTTATCCCATATTCCTTCATGATCCAGCGCAAAAGCAAAGCTCCATTGTTCCTTAGACATCATTTGTAAACGCTTGCGTTCCGCTTCGTCTTGTTTGGACTCGGCTAGATACTCGTATAGTAGTGCCAGATGTCCATGCTCATAAACAGTACCCATGGTCAGTGAAAGGGCTTCTTCCAAATCGCCTTTTGCCGTGTCGTAATTTCCCTGACGATAATAAAGCCAGCCTCGTGTATCCAGGTAGTTACCACGCTGATTCCTTTTAGCTCTTTCATCCAACCCACTTTGCTCGAGTTCTGTCAAGGCACGATTGACCAGTTCCAGACCTTCCTCCAGATTAATTCCCCTCTCAGCATGTAAGTCATATGCCAACTGGTTACAAGCCTCAGCCAGTCTGCCAGTTAGTTGCAGAACTTCTTCCTTATCACCTTTTTCATTAGCTTCCTTGATTTGCTTATCAAGTAGTTGGATGCCTTTTTGGTATTCTGATCGTGCGTCGGCGTAGATGCCACGTTTAACATACACATTGGCAAGTTTCATATGAAGACTATAATCTTCTGGTGTCCTCTTGGATAACTCTAGTGCACCCAAATATGCGATTTCCGCCTCGCTGTACTGCTTCAAATCTGCCAGGACGTCTCCCAATATAGTTTGCGTGTTTACTTTATCATCTATCTCTTCCGGACCGAGCAACTGGATGGCTCGTCGATATTCGTGCACGGCTTGTTTGCGCCAGGCATTTGCTACGTCCGAGTTGGTTGAACTGGCAGCCTTGGCATTATAAGCATCACCCAGCCCCTGGTGAGGGAGGGGCTGATCTAAATCCCCGGCCAACTCTGCAGCACGCTTCCAATATTCCATGGAGCGATCATAATCATACAGGTTATAGTAGATTAGAGCCAATACTCTGTATGGGTAGGGATACGCTGGTACCAGGTTGATTGCATTCTGGCAGAACTTTATGGCGTCATCATATCTTTTCTTGCTCCTGAGTACATCAGCGTACGATGCCCACGATTGGGCAAGATGGTATATGTTAGTGCCGGCTGCGTAGATAGCTTGAAGATAAGCGCTTTCTGCTTCATCCAGTTTGTTTTCACTAAAAAGAGCATCTGCCAGGCCAATCCAACTTTGCCAATAATAGGGGTCGGCCTCTTCGATTTTATTGATATGCTCCCTTGCTTTGTTCCACTTCTTCAAACTCCTATAAATATTTGCCAAATCATAATTAACAAGATCTGCCTCGAAGAACCCCGCTATTTCCAGAGCTTTTTCTAAATACCGAATAACATTTTTGGAATTTTCCTTATCGAATCTAAGGAACATCCAGGCAGCGGCCCAGAGGTAGGACCGTGTTATAGGTGTAACCTTCGCCTTGGCTACTAAGGGCCAGTTTAAGTCACCATCGGTCAGCAGTTGTCTTACAATTTCCTGACTCACAGGGTCTTCAAAGGATTTGATTGCCAGAGTTATACCGGCTCTTTCTTCTGGTGAGCTGATTGCCAGTCTCATTACAATCTGTGCGGTGTCTTTTGATTCCTGGAACTGAAGTATACAATCTCTAAGAGTCGCATAAACTTCCTCCATCATATTAATTGTCTCAATAGATGTCTTAATATTTTCGGGGGCTATGGATACGTCAATTTCTTGGTTAATCACTTCCCCTTTGTCTGGCAATGAGTTTTTTTGCTCCTCACTATAGTATTCTGATTCGAGCTGGTAGATGGCAGCCAAATTGTCATAGTTTTCAGCGTCAAATGGGTTAAGCACTATTGCTTTACCCAGGAAACGTTTGGCCAATTCAAGCCAAAAGATCCAGTCTTGAATTGGTTTACTTTGTACATACTGAATCCAAGCTTGGGCACGATAAGTATCTGCCAGCCCTTTCAGGCTCTCGGTTAAAATGCTTTGGTCATTCTCCCCGAGGTCCCTGATGATTCGAAATACAGATCGATAGCAAATTTCTGCTTTAGCAAGCTGAGTTTGAGTAGTGTTAATACGTTGTTCCGGCCAATTTTTTTGCCACCCTGCCATGTCTTTCCGATATTCATTAATCATGTTCGTAAGATCATCGTAGGCAGGATTTAGATAGGTTGCCGCCAATATTAAGATGATCGTGTTATCTTCAGGGTTAATCGCATGAGCCTTCTCCAGGTATTCTCGGGCCTTTGGATAAATCTTTCGTTCAAGATGAAATCTACCGAGTTCACCGAGCGCGGCGCTATCTTCCTTGTCCAACTTCAGGCGTTCTAGCAGGGCACTCTCCCATTTTCTGCGTATTATTTCAATTTTCTGCTGATTCCCCTTTCCCTGAGAAGTTGCTTCGAGCTCGAGGATGTTCATTAATATCTGATAGGTCCGACTAAGTTCCTTGAGTGAAATAATGGCGTATTTCCTCAAGCTAGCCAATCGCTTTTCCGAATAATTCATTCGGTGGCGTTCCTGCCTAATCAAGTAGGCGTATTCTTTATTTGCAGCCTTCAATTGCTTAAGCGCCTGATTGCAATAGTCCCGCGCTATACCGAAATTTTCCAAATTTTCAGAGATCAAAGAATCGCTATAACGCCCCAGCCAATGCCCAAGTTCAGCACGAGCGAGCGGAAAGGGGTGCTTAGTGCTCTTTGCTACTACACGCTCTCCAGCTCTAATAGCATTTAGAATATAGTCCTTTGCAATAGAGATTTGTTTTAATTCAAGATAGTTTTGCCCAAAGGCAAAATAGGCTTGTCCCAATTTAAAATGGGCTTCGCGCATATTTGGTTCTTTTTGGGTTGCCAACTTGTACATTTCGAATGCCGAGTTCGAGTTCCCTGTGTCCTCGTAAAGTTGACCTAAGTTATAGTAAGCCCAGGCATACTCACTATCTTCAACAATAGCTTTTTCAAAGTGCTGTCGTGCAGCATCCAGGGCGATGAAATTTTGTGCCCCACTTTGCCAGTAGCGTTTATAGTCCCCGAGTCCGTCAACCACTTCTCGAAAACTCTGCCACCGAGAAGGTGAAAAGTCAGCGAGATCGGAACTCATCATATACGCAAGCTGGCGCGCCAATGCTCTCGCAATTGAGTCCTCATTCTGCTCCTTCTCAGGCAGTTCATCGCTGCGCAATTCATAGGTACGGTCCTCGAATGAGGCTACAATCATCCATATGCTCCCAAACTTTTGAAGCCTCCCACTAATTCCGCCACCCTGAAAAGCCTGCACAATCAGATATAGCAGGCCACCCAGTGGCAGGCTTACTGATCCAATGGAAAAAGCCCCTATCCCCTTTAATGTTTCAACCAGTTCATCTTCTACTCGTGTGCTACCGGGTCCAGCGCCACGAGGGGAAATACTGATTGGGCCGGGAACCACGCCTTGCTTCAACGCCAATTTATACGCCGAGATCGATTCCGGTATAGTGAGCACCTCTCTAATACGTTGCATCTCAAGCTGAAGCAACTCAGAGAAGTTCAACGCCAGAGCATCATACTTCTCCTTGTTTTCCCTATCGCCAGTAGCATTGAGAAAAGGGTGGATGGTAGGAGCTTGCTGGTGTCGCCACCATCGCGCTACAATTAGTAAAGATCCAAAGGTGATAATGATCCACAGAAGAGCGAGCCCAAACGCACCAATGGTGTTTCTTGCCCCCTGGTCTTTGATTATGAACAAGGCCAAAGCCACCAAAAGGGCCAGATAAAACAGGCTTTGGATGGTGTTATACACGCGGGATTTTCTTAGATTTTTCATCCTAACTCCTCTCTCATTAGGCGAGCCTAGGAAATCGCAGTGTAGACCATTTTATCTCGTTATAGATTTTGCACAATTATCCAACCCAAACAAAATATATGCTATGTAATCGGATTGTACTACGCATCGAATTACCTAACATTAAAATCGAGAATCTTTTTTGTCAGCTAATTATTGACCATACAGGATTTGGATACGGGCATGGATTTCCTATTCCCTTATTGAGAGCCGTGGTCAGAATTATGCGTCAAAATACTCTTTTACTGGTGAATCTCAAGAGGTCATATTGCCACGGCATCCCTACGGACATTGAGGATAAAGGGCAGTTGACTTTCGGAATATTCCTGTGCCCTTATTGTATCCCCAAAACATGCTGTATACTCGCCCCATGCTCCCCTCAAACCCCACCCTTTTGCAAAACGAGACCATCCTCAAGCAGGGTATCGTCATGCGTTACGGATACAGCAGGGGTTTGGCTGTCACGCTCACAGACAGGCGCCTGATCTTCAAGAATTTATTCATCGAGGAATGGTTTCCGCTCTCGCATATCAAGTCCATTTCGAAATCGGGGAATTTCCTTATCGTGAAATTCGATAATGGATATACGGAAGAATTCTCCATTCCCACTGCGGATGAATTGCTGGCAGAGATCGAAAAGGCAAGGGTCAACGCGCCTGAGATGGAGTATGCCACGAGGGTACCTTCGAGCTCCGGTGCGGGCTTGTCAAAGACTACGATCATCCTGCTCGCAGTGGGCTCTGTGGCTGTTTTCAGTATCGGTTGCTGTCTGCTCGTCGCCGCGCTTATTTATCGATTCTGACCAGGCTTAATTCAGGAGCTTGCAGTTGATTTTCAACGTGCCAAACACGCCGATGGTCAATGGAATCTTGCCTGTCTGGATGATGCAGGTTTTGCCATATAATGACACATCTCAAAGGAGGCTGGCATGTCTATGTCACCAACAATTTGTTCAGGAGTGTTTTTCCTGATCGGCCTGGCAATTATCTTTTCAGGCTGGATGACCTACCGAAGATCGAATCAAACCTCCAATTGGGTTTCTACTATAGGACAGATCAAGACCTCCAAAGTAACGCGCACAGGAGGGAACGATATCAAGTATTACGCGCACATCGAATATGAATACTCTGTGCTTGGCATCATCCATCGTTCAAACAAGGTCACTGTGGCTGAGTTGATGGGAATTGAAGATACAGGCATCTCTGCCGCGCAGGAAAAAGTTAAGAAGTTCCCCATTGATAGTTCAGTCACAGTTTATTACGACCCCGAGGATCCACAGAGAGCTATACTCGAAAAAGGCGGCGACTCCAGCCTCTTTCTGCTCGGAGGCATTTTCATACTTTTTGCTATTGCGTTTTGGATCTTTCAGTGAGTGGTTTGTCCGGTCTAACGGGAAATTTATCAAACGAATTTATACGGCACGCCACTCAGCGTGAACTCTCTTTCGTTGGCTTGCCCTTTCGGAGATGATGCAATATCCACCTTTATGGGGAGCATCCGCGCAGGCACGCCTGTGTTGGGATACCAGATGCGGTTCTCAATTGGCAGGATGAGCAACCCGTCTTCATCACCAATGGGGGTGAAGGTTTCATTGGGTTCCTGCTTGTAAACCGAGACTCCCAGTTTTTCACACAAGTCTTTGACGAATGCGATCACATCTTTTGAAGGCAGGCCGATCTCACTGACCTGTAATATCTGTTCGCTGTTGAATGGGGTTTCAACCGCGTTTTTCTGGTCATGCCTGGCGATGAATTCAAGGATGTTTCCAGCCGCGTCTTTGAAATATAAAGAGGTGGCGTTCCAGGTCTGGCTTTGGAATTCATCGTTTCCCTTGTCATCCTTCAAAAGCGGGATTCTCTTCGAAAGCCATGCCTTGGCCTGTGGAAATTGATTCTCAGGAATATTGAAACAAAAATGGTATGCACCGTTCCAATTGGAAGGCGCTTGTTTGAAGACCAGGTCCGTCCTGCTCGCTTTTACGAGCAGGAAATCATCCTCGAGGTGGGCGGGCAATTCCAAAACGTTGGCATAATATTCCCTTTGGACAATCAGGTCATCGGTCAGGAGTTCGAGGCGTTTGATCAGCATGGGTTGATTATAAAATATTTTGAGTGTCCCACTATTTTCAGAGATATAATCCATCCCACAACTTTCCCTATTTCGTTTGATGGAGGCCGCTCCATGGAATACTCCATTCACCTGGACGAAGAACATAAGATCGTCATTGCGGTTCCAAGAGGGGAATGGGAGCCTGAGACCGACAATACCATGATCCATCAGATCATGGAAATGGTGGATACCACAGACGCTCAAAAGGCCTTATTGGATATCCGAGAGCTTCATCTAAACATGTCCGTGATTGATATCTTCGATCATGCAAGGGAAATTCGCGAGAAGCGGCAGAAATTCAGGAAGGTCAGTACGAAGGTAGCAGTAGTGTATTCCGCGGCCGACCCAAAACTTGAAGAAGATATGTTGTTCTTTGAAACTACGGTGCGTAACCGCGGCCTGCCTTATAAAGTATTCAAAGACATCGAGGCTGCATTCGCATGGCTAATGGAAAGATAGATATAAAAACTCAGTCATAACTTTAGATATTATGGAGTCATGTTTCCTACAAGATCCAATTCTGGCGCGATCTTTCGCATGGCCTGGATCACATTGCCCACATGCTCCCAAAGTTCCACGCCGAGTTCCTGCGCGGCATGTTCCATTTCACCACGATCCGTGCCAGCGGCGAAAGCCTTATCCTTCCATTTCTTTTTGACCGAACTTGCTTCAAGGTCATATAAGGAACGGGACGGACGCACCAGTGCCACGGCAGTGATGAGACCCGTTACCTCGTCACAAGCAGCAAGAGCTTTTCTTCGGATCGTATCACGCGGGATACCGGTATGATCCGCATGGCTTAGGATATCCTGGATAACTTCCTCGCTCACACCGCGCTCACGCAGGGTCGCTGAACCCTTTTGCGGATGCCCCTCCAAAGTTGGGTGGACCTCCCAATCAAAATCATGCAGCAAGCCGATCAATCCCCATAGTTCGACATCTTCACCATACTTATCTGCATAAAACCGCATGGCAGTTTCTACAGAAAGCATGTGGCGTACAAGGCTTTCACTTTTGACGAATTCACGCACAAGGGCAAGGGCTTCATCACGGTTCATTGTGTTCTCCATTTTAGATTTTAAGAGCGTTCGAGTGCAATCCACAGATTGCGCAGATTTTGCAGATTGGAAATTTTAATAAGAAATCTGCGCTCATCTGTGCAATCTGTGGATAAAGTCATTCAATCGGTTCAGACTCTCCAAGCACAGGCAAAGGCTTTGCGATCATTACATCCCATACCGCCTGAAAGTGAAAGTTGGCAAACAATTCACGGAAGTTCCAGTAGGCGCGAAAACGCTTGAGGAAGTAATGGTTGTTCGCCTCCACACCGGTGGATTCCACACCAAACCAATTGCATAAAAACAAGGCGCGCGGCAAATGAAACGCCTGTGTGACAAGGATTGCAGAATCAACCTGGAAGATGGCTTTTGCACGATAACAAGTATCGTAAGTACGGCGGCCTGCGTAATCAAGCACGATATCCTCATTTGGCACGCCGAGGTCGAGCGCATATTGACGCATGGCTTCAGGCTCGTTGTATGCGGTGATGCGATTATCGCCGCTCATCAGCAACTTGTCCACTTTGCCCTGTTGATATAACTTCACAGCCGTTTCCACGCGGTCACGTAGAACGGGCCCTGCGGAACCATCACGCAGCAAACCTGCCCCAAAGACAATTGCCACTCGTGCTGACGGAACATTTTCTATGCTGAATGTGCGCGGAGCAGCAAAGATCACAACCACAAACCTGGGCAGGAGCAAGCCGATGGTCAACAGAAGCGCAGTGCTGTAGAGAAACCTTATTGTCTTTTTTAACATGATGGGCAAAAAAATACAGCAGGATGATGGAATCGAATTCATCCTGCTGTAACCAATTGTAACTGAGGGAAGTGTTACAAGGGAGATGGTGATCTATGGATTACACGTGGCGGTTGCTGCGCGGGTCATAAGCATCGCGCAAACCATCACCGACGAGGTTGATGCATAGAATGATGGCAATGATAAACGCACTGGGGAATACCCACATCCACCACGCGCCGCGGATCAGGAAGGACTGCGCCTGTTGCATCATGTTGCCCCAGGTGGAAGTCGGCTGCTGAACGCCAAGGCCGAGGAAGGAAACGTATGCTTCTGTGAGGATTGCGCTCGCCAGACCCAGCGTGGTCGAAACAATAATGGGCCCCAGCGTGTTTGGTACCAGGTGGCTGAAGAAAATCCGACTGTCGCTTGCACCAAGAGCCCTGGATGCCGAAACATAATCCAGCTCCTTCAGCGAAAGCACATTGGCACGCACGATACGGGCGAGGTACATCCAGGAGGTGAGTCCGATCACGAGGATCACGATGCCGATGCTGCCGCTGAAAGTGCGCCCAAATATGACAACCTGGCCGACCTCGCGGCCAATGAACTTTGCCAGCACAATCAGCAGGAACAGGGATGGAATGGCAAGCATTGCCTCGGTGAAACGCATCAGGACGGCGTCAACCCAGCCGCCATAATAGGCAGCGGTCCCACCGATGATTGTACCTAGGGTAACCGCAATAAATACGGAAAGAATTCCGATGAAAAGCGATATCTGTCCGCCGTAAATGATACGATTGAAGACATCGCGGCCCACGCTATCAGTGCCAAACCAGTGCTCGCTCGTCGGACCAGTCAAGCGAGCCTTCAGATCGGTTTCATTGGCACTGCTTTCGGGGACAATAATTGACCCACCAATGATAAAGATCAGCAGAAGAACGGCCCCGATTCCGCCCAGCAGGGCCATGCGGTGCTTGCGGAAGCGGCGCCATACCAACTGACCAGGGGTGAGCGGCACCTTGCCTTCCGCCTTAAGGAACTCAGTGGCGATAACGGGCGACTCAACGATATCAGGATTGATAGCCATGTAATTTCTCCTAGCTCAAGCGGATACGGGGGTCGACGACTGTATACAACACGTCAACAATAATTGTGAAGAAAACTACCCCGGTGGATGTCAGCAGGAGCACTCCTAAAACAACCGGGTAATCACCGCGCTGGGCGTATTCCCAGAATAGCCGCCCCATGCCAGGCCACGAAAAGACGGATTCGGTGACCAGCGCGCCGCCCATTAGGAAAGGAATATCGAGACCAATGATGGTGACAAAGGGCAGGATCGCATTGCGCAAAGCATGCTTGTACAACACGACGCGTCGGGTTAAGCCCTTCGCGTGAGCGGTACGAATGTAGTCCAGGCCCAACACTTCCAATATACTCGACCGCAGGAAACGAGCATAAGCTGCGGTCTGGATTGCCACGAGACAGAAAACTGGCAGGATGAGATGACGGATCATCTCGACCGGGTTTTTGGGATCCCAGATATCCGCGCCGGTTGGCAGATAAGGCAGACCCCAGCGTTTGAAATACACCGCGAAGAGCATAATGCTACCGAGAGCAATGAAGAAAATCGGCATCGAGTATCCGATGAAGGATAAGGAGGTGATCACGTTATCAGTAAAGGAATACTGCTTGATTGCCGCCACCAATCCGAGACCAAGAGAAACAAGGATGATGAAGAATTCAGCGGTGCCCATCAGAATCAAGGTCATGGGCAGGCGTTGTTTGATCATCAGGAGAACAGGCTGCTTCGAGAAAAAAGAATCGCCCAGATCCCCTTGCATCGCAAGGCCAAGCCACTTGACGTATTGGTTCGGGAAGACCGGCTGATCCAGGCCAAGATTGTGGGCAATCCTTTCCCTATCGGCAGCAGTCAGGCCTGGTCGATTGGCATATTGCGCCATCGGGTCAGAAGAATAATGTGTGAGAAGGAAACACAGCAAGGTAATGATGAATAATATGAATATTGCTTGCACAATACGGCGAACTATATAAGACCACATGCCTCTTTCCTTTCTACTATCCTGTAAATGATCTCAACGCCAGAACGGTAGTCAATTAGTAATCCCAACGCCCTAGGATTCGCACAAATGATGGCTTGGTGGTAGACCTGTGGCACCATTGGCGCCACAGGTCTATTCTTGTGTTTCTAGACGGGAAGTTTACTTGGTGGTGTCGTAGTACTCAGCGGCCCAAGAACCAAAACCTCCACCTGTGTAGCCTGAGGTTTCCGGGTAGACCAAAGTGTCCGCAAATGCGTAAACATTGGCACGCGCATACAATGGGACGAAGAGCACGTTGTCGTATTGGTACTTCTGAATCGCGTCATAGGCTTCCTTGCGGGTGGCCGCGTCAGAAGAGGCCAGGCCCTGCGCGAACAATTCATCCAGCGCGGGATCGCAGAAGTGGTAATTGTTCTGCCCAGTCGGCTTATCCGCGAAGGGCACACCTGAGCAAAGGAAGGTGTCGCCGGTGTCAGGATCGGGGTAGAAGCCGGTGGTATAGATGCCCATATCGAAATTACCGGTTTGCAGGTCTGCACCCTCGCCATACGAGCCGAAGTAGGTACCAGCGGGCAGATGGTTCGGCTTTATATCGATCCCGATTTCCCTGAGGCTCGCCTGGATCGCCAGGACGTTATCTACGCGTCGTTGGGCGGTGGTGGTCTCGATGCCGAGTGAGAACTTGACCGGTTGGCCATCACAGGTGCCTTCACGGATTCCATCGGCACCGACAGCGTAACCTGCTGCATCCAACAACTCGTTGGCCTGAGCCGGATCATATGGATACGGGGTCAACTCTGTGTTGTACCAGTAGGAGTTCGGCCACAACGAGGCGATGAACGCGGCCTCATCCTCTTTCAAGTACTCCTCGATGAAGGTGAGGCGGTCGATACCAAGCATGATCGCCTTGCGAACGTTGACATCCTTGAACGGGCAGAAGCCATCTACATCGCTCTGGCCGGTCACAGTACCGTCAGGCAGGGTGACGCCAGCAACGGTGCCTAGGTTGAAGAACAGATGCTCAAATTCAGGGGTGGGATCAACGCGCAGTTTGATGCCTTGTGCCTCAAGGCCTTTGACCGTCTCAATGTCAGATTCAGCGAGGTTGACCATCAGGTCTACATCGCCAGCCTGCAAAGCAGCCAGACCGGCTTCAGGATCTGGAACGAACTTGATGTTGATGTAGTCGAGAAGCGCCGCATCACCAAAGTAGTTGGGATTGCGTACCAGCGTCATATGATCGCCTGGTATCCATTCCTTGATGGCGAAAGGTCCGGCGGCCCAATTGGGTTGGTGCATGACCGGGTCGGTCTCGAGCGCAGTCTTGCCCTCGAAGATATGAGCAGGCAGCAAGCCGCCACCGATGTTGTTGGGGCCCAAATCGAAGAGCAGTGGCCAGGCCGGGTAGAGCTCACTGAAGTGAATCACCACAGTCAGATCATCGGGCGTATCGATGCTGGCGATTTTGTCATAGCCAGCGCGGCTGATCGGGGCATTGCCCTCGTCCATGATAGCCTGCCAGGTGAAGACATAGTCGGCGGAGGTGACTTGCTCACCATCGGACCAGAAGACACAATCCTTGAGTTTCCAGGTCAGTGTAAGGCCATCAGCAGATACGCCACCATTTTCGGCAGTGGGGACTTCTTCCGCGGCATAGGCAACCAGCTCGTTGTTGTTGTCCCACTTGCCAGGACCAATACCGTACATCTGCCAAATCCAGGCGGCAAAGCTCATGTTGCTGAAAGTGCCGACAGCTTGGTCAGGTTCCTGCTCAAAGGCAATAGTGATGCCCTTGGCGCCGGTATCTGCAGTGGTCGGGTCCCAGCCTGTAACTGCCGGTGCACAAGCCGCTGGAGCTTCTTCGGTTGCCGCGGGGGCATCCGTAGCTGCGGGGGCTTCCGTCGGTGCCGCTGTGGCAGGAGCGCCACAAGCCGCAAGCAAAACGCTCGCAAGCACCATCAACGAAAGTAGGACAGAAAGGTTTCGTTTCACGTTTCTCCTCCTTAAAGAGAAAATAGTTTAATGGAGTATAGAGGAAATCAGATTTTCTTTCCTCACGCCTCCTGACATCATAAATTATACAACAATAACCAAATCTACCATATAGGGATTGGATATCCAATCCCATTTAACCCTACTGTGGAGGGGTTTTTAGGCCATAGGCCGGCGATCTTTTCCCCGCAATTTGGACACGTTCCCTCCCCCGTAATTTTATATTCGTGGATGACGTACCCGCTTCTTTTCACAAGCCGATAACTGCACGCTGGGCAAAGTGTATCCTCATACTCCCCAACATTTCCCGGCAAATTCCCTGCGTACACAAATCTCAACCCGGCCTCACGCCCGATCTCCGCTGCACGGATCAAAGTCTTCGCATCCGTATTATCAGGTTCGGTCATTTTGTAATCTTTATGGAAAGCCGTCACATGCCAGGGAATATCAAGCGATAATCCTGAAAGGAAACGTGCCGCATCCCATAGCTCTTCATTTGAATTATTGAAGCCAGGAATCACCAGGGTAACCACTTCCACCCATAAGCCTGCTTCACGTGCACGTTTGATGCCATCCAAAGTATGCTGCAATGTACCGCCCAGCTTGCGGTAGTTCTTATCGTTCATACATTTCAAGTCGACTTTATAAGCATCCAGATACGGCGCGATATATTCCATGACTTCAGGTGTGTTATTCCCGTTTGAAACATAGGCACACATCAAGCCATTTGCTTTTGCTTCCTTGAATATCTCAATCGCCCACTCGCTCGTAATCAATGGCTCATTATAGGATGAGACAACTGCCGAAGCATTTGTGCGTTGTGCAAGCTCCACCATTTGTGCGGGAGTCATCTTTCTCACCAATTGACCAGCCCCCTCCGAAGCGGGGTCACGCATGGCTTGCGATGTCATCCAATTTTGGCAATAACCACAATGGTAGTCGCAACCCAACATTCCAAAGGTCAACGCATTGGTGCCTGGCATCACGTGAGAAAAAGGCTTCTTCTCGATTGGGTCGCTTTGCAATGCGCCTACATAGCCCCACGGCACTCGCAGTTTTCCTGCTTCGTTGAATCGCACCTGGCAGATCCCGCGTTTCCCCTCGCGAATCAGGCAGCGATGCCCGCACGCGAAACAGCGCACGGCGTTGTCTTCGAGCTTTTCGTATAACTCACCTTCAACAGTCAGGCTGTCAAGGAAAGATCCCAAGTCACTCATTTCGACCTACACTACACAGGAAAGAAAGTTTATGCATTATCTTTTAATTCGTCCTCTACCCAGCTTGTATCTTCTTCGATCTTGCGTACTACAATTTTCAAGCCGGGGAACTTGGATTGAGGATCAGACAGGAGTTTTTTTACTGCCTGAATGGTGGAATCGGCGAAATGGTGGGCAGCTTCATCCTCACCCTCGATCCATAACTTTACATTGAGTCGGATTCCTTTTTGCATGTTAATCTCCTAACTCGGACAAGCCGAAAAAGATTTACACTTGCGCTGCACGCCAGTGCAGGTGACCACAAAGGGCACAAAGGTCACGAAGGAAGACCTTAAAACCTCTGTGTACTTCGTGTCCCTTGTGTTTAAAAATCCTTGCACACACACCTGCCCTGGCATGGCTTAAGCCGCACGGTGCCAGGGAAAAACAAGAATCTCACTGATAAGATACTAATTTGCCAGATTATCCAATGGAACCCATTGGCCATCTCGCAATACTTCGATCTCCATTATAGGATGGATTTCCCATAAGGTAATGCGATATTTTCCGATGTGCTCCGGGTGTTCAGGGTCGAAGAACAACCAGCCGCTGATACGCACTCGATCCTGGTTTTCAATGATCGGCTGCAACAGGTCGAGGCTCCATTTGTGATCGATGCGCACCCGCGGGGTCGTCTCTGTCACTATGGCCACCGAACGATCCTCGCCCGGGTTCTCTACCAGTGAAACGTGCCAATCCACCAATTCATTGCTGGTGCCGTGGCAGTTCGTCGATTCTGGCCCGGATTCTGTAGCGGCGGATATATAACCTTCGGCTACTACCGGGATGCCCTCGTACTTTTTGATGATGGCCGTCTCTTCATCTGACCAGTTGGCCCGATCCCTTCTCTCGGTATTCTCCGGCCAGGTCAGCGCAGCGATGGTATCGAAAGTGACTGGAACATAGTCACCCTCATCCACGCGATTTTTGAGGAAATTATTGTCCGGATCACCGCCATCACCTTCAGGTGGACAGCCCTGGAAAGTACTAACCACCGGCACAGGTTTATCCAGCATATCCGGCAGCCCTCCCGCCGGACTAGAAGAAGGCGTTTGCGCGGCAGGTGATGAAGTGCCAGCAGCCACCGGAAGGTCTGGCATCAAAGTCTTAACTTCGTCTACATCTGGAACGAAGGTGGATAGACTTTTGAGCGTTGGCATTACGGTTTCCGGGCGAGGCAGACCCGGGATCAACCCCATATACCAAACCACGATTGCTATTAAGATCAGTATGATAAGGAAACCAGATGATTGGCCTCTTCTCGATCTTCTTCTAGGCGACATAAGCTTCTCCTCTCATCGTTGTTAAAACTGTGCCATAATATATTTATGTTAACTGTTGCCATTCAAGCGGGCGGGCAGTCTTCCCGCATGGGCGAAGATAAAGCCTTGAAAATTTTTTTGGGAAAGCCGCTCATTCAACGTGTGATCGAGCGGCTTGCTCCCATTGCAGATGAAATCATTGTTACGACAAATCATCCCGCTGATTATGACTTTCTAAGTCTGCGCCTCATACCCGACCTCAAGCCTGGGCGCGGCGCCCTGGGCGGACTCTACACTGCAATCGCATCTGCTACTTCTCCGCTGGTGGCTGTGGCGGCCTGCGATATGCCTTTCGCTAGTAAAAGTTTTTTCGAAGCCGCAAGCAGACTCATGGTCGAAAAAGAAGCGGATGTTGTCATCGCAAAGTCAGAGGAAGGCTATGAACCTTTCCATGCCTTATATCGCCGCGAGGTTTGCCTGCCTGCGATTGAATCTGCAATCGATTCAGACCTGTGGAAAGTTATCGCCTGGTTTCCGCAAGTTAAAGTACACACACTCACACTTGAAGATGTGAGGCGTTACGACCCAACTGGTTTGGCTTTTTGGAACGTGAACACGCCGGAAGAATTTGCCCAGGCGGAGGAAATTGCTACCTCACAAGAAGCACCGGGCACGGAGCCTCGCTGACAACCTTTTGGCTGTTACTGCCAAGCACTGCGCCTGCCAATCTTCCCAGACCGCGCGAACCCATAACGATCAAATCGCAATTGCGCGTCTTTGCAACATCGATGATCGCATCAGAGATGTTGCCTTCGATCAACTCGCTTTGAATTTCAGCCGGAACCTGACCAACCATATTCTCTGCTTCATGTAAAACGTCTTGTGATTCGTTCATGCGCGAATCGATGGCGCGCTGTAAATTGGGTTCTCCCAAATAAGCAGGGACAGGTTCATAGGCGATTACGATTCGGAGTTCCTTTGCTTTTACGAATCGTGCTAAATCCCCGGCTACTTTTGCTGCATGTGAAGCGTGTTCGGAACCATCTACTGCCAACAGAATTTTGTCAAACATAAAATCTCCTTTTCTGTGGGGTACAATTTCAGTATACAACCCCAGTGTCTGAGTTTCATTAAAGGAGCCTTACATGTCGCTAAACCTCGAACTGATTCGTCGGCAATTTCCTTCATTAAATCGCCCTGCCGTCTTCTTTGATAACCCAGGCGGGACTCAAATTGCAAAACAATCCTTGGATCGTATTAATCAATATTTAATGGAGAATAATGCTAATCATGAAGGCATGTTCGAGACCAGCCGCAAATCGGATGAAGTTTTGCATGAAGCTCATGCCGCCATGGCAGATTTCCTCAACGCGGCCAGGCCTGAAGAAATTATTTTTGGCAATAACATGACTACACTTTCACTGCATTTTTCGCGGACGTTGGCGCGTAACTTGAATGCGGGAGATGAGATCGTGGTGACCCGCCTCGATCATGACGCGAATATCTCCCCCTGGCTTTTGGTGGCGGAGGATAAAGGCTGCAAGATCACCTGGGTCGATTTTGACGTAGAGGATGGAACACTTAAAGTAGACGAGTTTGCCAAAGCCATGGAACGTAAGCCGAAGATCGCAGCTTTTGGTTATGCATCGAATGCGCTGGGAACGGTTAACCCTGTGCGTAAGTTGACCAAAATGGCTAAGGAAGCAGGTGCATTGGTTTACATTGATGCCGTGCAATACGCGCCGCATGGCCCCATTGATGTGCAGGATCTGGGTTGTGACTTTTTGGTGTGTTCATCTTATAAATTCTTTGGCCCCCATGCGGGTGCATTATATGGAAGATCTAACTTATTGAACGAGTTGAAGCCTTATAAAGTGCGTCCCGCTTCAAATGAGTTGCCTTATAAATTTGAAACGGGCACACAGAATCACGAGGGAATTGCGGGCGTGTTGGGTGCGTTGGAATATTTCGAGTGGATCGGAAACCAGTTCGGGCAGGAGCAGGCCGAGGCATGGAAAGCGGCGGGCTTTTCCGGGCGCAGGCTGGTTTTCAAGCAAGCCATGTCCGCTTTGAAGGCGTATGAGTTTGAGTTATCGCGCGCATTGATCGAAACCATTCAATCTGTGAAAGGGACGCATATTTATGGTCTCACCGATTTGAAGCGATTGGATGAACGCGTTTCAACTGTTTCATTCACATTGGAAGGAAAACATCCAAATGATGTTGCCAAACAATTGGGCGATGCGGACTTCTATGTTTGGGATGGGCACTACTACGCGCTGGCGGTCGTTGAAAGATTGGGCTTGTTGGATAAAGGCGGCATGGTGCGTGTGGGCGCGGCTCATTACAATACATTGGATGAGATCGCGAGGTTTGGGGAGGCGTTGAGGAAGATAGTGAGCAGTGATAAGTAATAAGTGATGAGTAAAAAGAGGAAAGGCAAAAAATCAGCCTTTCCTCTTTTTATGTTAACGCAAGTAGGTCAGGCTTGCAGCCTGACATTCTTTTGAAATGTGAGTTTTGGCAGGTTACATACCTGCCCTAATACTTGTGCTAATTCTGTAACGCTTGCTCTGCCAGCGCGATGGCCCCCAACATACCCGAACGATTTCCAAGGCCTGGAGAAACGATATACGATTCGATATTTTCAAGGATGACCGGCGATTGGATGTATCCATTAATAAGTTCTTTCGTTCTTTGCTGGACCCTTGGCAGGAGATGCGTCAATGAGCCTACTCCTCCGCCGATAATGATCCGCTGGGGCGAGAGGGTGTATGAATAACTTGCCAATGCCTGTGCAATGTAATCGGCTTCAAGTTCCCAGGCGGGGTGATCTTTTGGGAGTGTACTGCCGCGCTGTCCCCAGCGTTTTTCAATGGCAACGCCCGACGCAAGACCTTCAAAACAGTCGCAATGAAATGGGCAGGACCCCTCAAATGGGTCTTTATCAAGATCGTGACGTACTGCGATGTGCCCCATTTCGGGGTGGGTCAAACCATGCAGAAGTTTGCCTTCCACATACGCACCGCCGCCAATGCCTGTGCCAATAGTCAGATAGATAAAAGTCTTAAGTCCCTGCGCCTTGCCCCAACGCCATTCGCCCAAAGCTGCGCCGTTAACATCGGTATCAAAGTTGATGGGGATGTTAAAACTTGAGCTTAACATGCCAACAACATTTGCCTCGCCCCAGCCTGGTTTGGGGGTCGGGAGGATATGCCCATAAGTAGGCGAGGCAGGATTCGGGTCAAGCGGACCGAAGCACGCAAATCCAATGGATGCAAGTTTGCCGAGGCTGACTTCCTGTTGTTTAAAGAATTCGACCACCTGAGCCATCGTCTCGTCTGGTGTAGTGGTTTGGAAGCGGGCTTCTGCACAGATATTATTCGGCCCGAGGCTCACAACGCACACAAATTTTGTGCCACCACCCTCAATGCCGCCGTAGATGTGATGGTTATTTTTCATTTATGCATTTGCAGCCAGAGATAGGAATAGGGTTGAAGAGTGAATGTTTCGCCGAGGGTTTGTATATGACCTGCGAACAGGTCCGAATATTTCTTTTGATATTCTGCCGGGAGTTCTATCACTTCAGGCGATGAACTTAAGTTGTTGAGGATCAACATGGTGTCATTATCGTGCTGGCGGATGTAAACTGCAACTGCGGGGTTGCCAGTTTCGACCCATTCCATGCTGCTGCTTCCAAACGCGGCATGTTTCTTGCGGATGGCGATCATCCTTTGGATGGAATGGAACAGCGAATCGGGATCGTCGATCTGGCTGGCAACGTTCACATGTTGATACCCCAAATTTCCTTTGACGAATTCTGAAAAAGGTTTGCCAGTGGAGAAACCTGCATTTGGTGAATCATCCCATTGCATGGGGGTGCGAACACCGTTGCGGTCGGGCAGGTCGATGTTATCTCCCATGCCGATCTCATCTCCATAATAAATGATCGGTGATCCGGGCAATGTAAATAACAGGGAATTAGCGAGTTCAATTTTACGGCGGTCATTATCGAGCAGGGGGCCAAGTCGGCGGCGAATGCCGAGGTTTAGTTTCATGCGTGGTTCGGGTGCATACTGTTCCCACATCCACTGGCGCTCCGAGAGTGTGACCATTTCAAGTGTGAGTTCATCGTGATTACGCAGGAAGGTGCACCACTGGCAATTTTCGGGGATGGAAGGCGTGCGGCGCATGATCTCCGCGATGTCTTCGTAACGTTCCTTTTTGAGGGCCATGTAGATGCGCGGCATGATGGGGAAGTGAAAACCCATGTGGAATTCATCGCCATCGCCAAAATAAGGACGGACATCCTCAGGCCATTGATTCGCCTCGCAAAGCAGTATACGGCCGGGGTAATGCTCATGCAGGAAAGAGCGCAATTTCTTCAAATAGACATGCGTTTCGGGCAGGTTTTCGCAGTTGGTGCCTTCGCGCTCGAACAGGTAGGGAACTGCGTCAGCCCGGAAGCCATCAATTCCCAGGTCCAGCCAGAAGCGGGCTACGTTAAGCATTTCTTCCTGCACTTTTGGATTGTCGAAATTTAGGTCGGGCTGGCTGGCGTAAAAGCGATGCCAGTAATATTGTCCTGTTTTTTCATCCCACGTCCAGTTAGAGGGTTCGGTATCCACAAAGATAATGCGCGCATCCATGTATTTCTGGTCTGTATCACTCCAGACGTAATAATCACGATAAGGCGAGTTGCGGTCTGAGCGGGAAGCCTGAAACCAGGGATGTTCGTCAGATGTATGATTCAGCACAAGGTCCATGACGATGCGAATATCCCGTTCATGTGCGGCAGCGATCAATTCCTTGAGATCATCCAGACTGCCAAATTCTGCGGACACATTATAGTAATCTGCAATATCGTAGCCGTCGTCATTCAAGGGCGAGGGATAGATCGGCATGATCCAGATGCAATCCACACCCAGGGTTTGCAGGTAATCCAGTTTTGAAGTTACTCCACGCAGGTCGCCATGACCGTCGCCGTTGGTGTCTTTGAAGGCGCGCACGGAGATTTCATAAAAAACAGCGTCTTTGTACCAGAGATCGTTTTTCATAATTTATATCGAGATCGAATTTTGTTTTGCAATTTCACTGAACCAATACGCGCTTTGTTTTGGAATGCGCTGCATGGTCTCATAATTTATGCGGATCAAGCCGAAGCGCGGGCCGTAACCGCGTTCCCATTCAAAGTTGTCGAAGACGCTCCAGACAAAATATCCGCGCACATTCGCCCCAGCTTGAATTGCTTCGTGCAAAATATGGATGTGTGATTTGATGTAATGGATGCGATCCCAATCCTCAACGAATCCTTTTTCATCTGGAACATCAGGCATGGCACATCCGTTTTCAGTCACATACAATTTTGGGTTGCCATAATTTTCCTTGAGGTTTATCAGCTCATTTTTCAATCCCGCGGGATGGATGCCCCACTTCATTTCCGTTTGTCCCCAACCCGCTGCGCTATAGGGTGTTATGCGCGCCTTGTTCAAACCAGCGAAGACGTCAAACGAAACGAGATCGGTGTTGTAATAATTCAATCCGAAATAATCGAGAGGCTGGTGGATGAGTTCAACGTCTCCGGACTTAACCTTAGGCTGGTGCGTGCCAATGAAGTCGAACAACCGTTGAGGGTATTCTCCCTTAAAGACCGGGTCGAGGAACAGCGCATGGGTTTCATCATGCACACGCTGGGTCGCGTCGATATCCGCCTGGCTTTCGCTGGCGGGGACAAGTCCGTTGAGATTCAGAATAAGGCCGATCTCTCCTTTGTATCCGCCCTCGCGAAATAATTGAACGGTTTTTCCGTGAGCAAGCAATAAATGATGCGCGGCCTGATAAGCCTGCGAATAGTCGCAAATGCCGGGAGCATGCACGCCCGTAGCATAGCCCAGGAACGCGGCCACCCAGGGTTCATTGTGAGTGGCCCAAAATCGGACGCGATCTCCTAAACGGTCAAAGACGAGGCGGGCGTATTCAACAAAGCGGTCAGCGGTATCACGGTTGGGCCATCCGCCTTTATCTTGCAAGTTTTGCGGCAGATCCCAATGATAGAGAGTGGTTTTGGGTTGAACACCAGCTTTGAGCAATTCATCCACGAGGCGGTCGTAAAAATCGAGCCCTTTTTTGTTGGCGTTGCCTTCGCCTGTGGGAACGACGCGCGGCCACGAAACCGTAAAACTGTAACAGGGAAACCCCAGTTGTTTAATCAGGGCCACGTCTTCAGGCATGCGATGGTAATGATCACATGCCTTGTCTCCGTTCCCGGCGGTCTGGATGTGATAGGGCGAATGGGTAAAACGATCCCAGATGCTTTCGCCGCGACCATCTTCATTCCATGCGCCTTCAATTTGATACGCCGAAGCGGCCACACCCCAGACGAAATTTGATGGAAATCTATACTCCACGAAGTCACCAGTTCCTTTACATCAACCGCCAAGAATAAAATTCTTGGCGGTTGATGTTTTTATTTTTTGTGTTTCGCCGCTCATCCCTTTACGGAACCTGCCAACAGACCGCGCACAAAATAACGCTGCATCGAGAAGAAGACCAGTAACGGCAGGACCATCGAGACGAATGCGCCAGCCGTCAACAAGTGCCATTCGCTGCCCCGCGAGCCAACGATGGCAGCCATACGCTGAGTCACCAATTCAAATTCCGGGTTGCCGCCCAGGAAGATCAACGCCACCAGGTAGTCATTCCACACCCACAGGAATTGGAAGATGGCAAAGGATGCCAATGCAGGCACAGACAAGGGCAATATGAGCCGGGTGAAAACCATAAAGTGCGAGGCACCGTCGATAAATGCCGATTCCAAAATATCACGCGGCAGGGAGCTAATATAGTTGTAGAGCAGATAAGTTGCCAATGCCAGGCCAAAACCTGTATGGGCCAGCCAAATTGCCAGGAACGTACCGTTAAGATGCAAAGCCTTGTAATCCCGCAAGATCGGCACCAAGGCGATCTGCAAAGGTACAACCAATAATGCAACAACCGTAATAAACATCCAGCGCCGACCCGGGAATTTCATCCAGGCAAAGGCGTAGGCTGCAAATGCTGCGATCAAAATGGGAATCACAGTAGATGGAATGGCTACAGCCAAACTGTTCATGAAGGCGCTGCTCATATTATCGCCGGGAACAACTTGGACTGTGCCGTCTGGTTTTTTGAATTCAAAATCCTGGCCGCCCAGAACCTGTCTATAGTTATCGAGCGTAAAATTCCAATCGACGGTCCAGACCCGCTCCTGCACTTCCACGCGGCCCAGGCGTTTATTGCCGATCCAGGTTATGCGTTTGCCATCCGGGGTTTCAACGCCAAGCCGAAATTGCTCAAACGTTCCGGTTGCGCCTTCGATCTCCATAACCCCGTTTGTATCCAGCCCTAATTGCGTGATATCGATATCCCTGACATGCTGCCAGTCGCGATATGGGAAAATCCTCCACCAACCGGTAGTGGCAATTTTATCCCTGGCGCGGAATGAAGAGACAAAAATACCCAGGGTTGGAATGGTCCATAGCAGGATAAGCACGAGGAGAGTTAGATTAACAATTGTTTGGCCGAGTTGCTTTTGTTTTTTTCCGCTGTTCATCCTAGAAAGCCTCCTGTTCCCTGAATTGTCGCAAGTTATAAATCATCACTGGGATTACAGCGATCAACAGCACGATGGCAATGGCCGACCCGAAACCGGAATTACGGTTGGTGAACGACTGCCTGTAAAACTGGGTTGCGATTACATGCGTGCCAAATTGTCCCCCGGTCATCACCCAGACCACATCAAAAATCTTCAGTGTAAATATCACAACTGTGGTCCAGACCGAGATGATCGTACCGCGGATATAAGGAACCATGATGCGGAAAAAGATTTGAATCTCACTGGCACCATCAAGGCGGCCCGCTTCCATGAGCTCCTCGGGGATGCCTTTCAACGCCGCTGAAAATAAGACCATCGAAAAGCCGGCTTGCAGCCAAACCACGATCACGATCAAAAATAAATTGTTCCAGGGCGCAACAGCCACCCATTGCGGCCAGGCTTGAGGGGTCCCGCCGAAACCTGTGACGATTGAATTCAAGAGGCCGATCTGTGTTTGACCGACCGGTCTGTATTCATAGATGAAATTCCAGATGATACTCGCGCCAACGAAGGAAATCGCCATGGGAAGAAAGATCATGGTTTTTGCCGTTTTCTCGAAACTGCTACGGTCGGCGAGCACTGCAATCAAGAGGCCGAAAATGATCGAAAATGAACTTCCAAAAACGATCCACATCAAGTTGTTGCGGAACGCTTCGAGCATTAAATCCTGTGTAAAAACAGCCACATAATTACCCAGGCCGACAAAAGATTCACTGCCTAATTGCTGCAATGGGTTGAGCCCATCTGGAGGGCCGTTACGGCTGAAGAGACTGATCCAAAAGGTACGAAATGTCGGAATAGCCAAATACCAGGAAAGGATCGCCATGGCGGGCCCAACAAAAACAAATGGCAGGAGCCGGGTTCTCCAGGCATCGGGGAGTCTCTCAACCAGATTATTGAATATCCAGTACAGGAGGGCAACCCCTCCAACACCCCAAACAATTGCAACCAGGGTGATAACTTCCCGCGGCGCATTACTATCCCGCAGGAAAAGGAATCCCAGATATAAAACATAGAAGGCAATAAAAGGGATGCTGACTGCCACCAGGGTTCGGGCAATTAAGGCAAGGATTCTTCCCCCGAGCGACTGATCTAGTGTTCTCTGGGTATTCGGCAGGTCCATGGCCAACTCCTTGGGCTGATTACAGGATAAAAAGTTTTGGGGTGAAAGGCAAATTAATATGATTGCCTTTCACCCCATAATTCACTTGCTAGCTACTATATTACTTGGGCCAGGACGCGTCGATGGCCTGCATTGCTGTATCCAAATCTTCAGAACCGGCAACATAGCTGGTGATGTGCTCCCAGAAG
>NZ_JBXMTI010000002.1:0-43857 GCF_057083605.1 Candidatus Villigracilis sp.
GCACGGATTCCACTGCTTCGAATACGGGCTCCGGTTTCATCACCATCCCACCCCCACCTCCGTAGGGAGTATCATCGGTCGTATGATGCTTATCGTGCGTGTAAGCACGGATGTCATGAACACGCACATCGATGAGTCCCCGCTGGCGGGCGCGCTGAAGGACGCTGGATTCAAGATAAGGACGGAATACTTCGGGCAGGAGGGTAAAGACCTCGAATTGCATTATGAGATTTTAGCATAATAAGAAGCAAATTAGAGATTAGTGCCTCGCTTGACGATGCTTTCCTGCGAATGGTAATATCAATTCATGTATTTAAAAGGAAGTAAATGGAGTATGAACCGCAGGCGGAAAAGGCCAAACTGGTTCCGAATTATTGTGTTGTGTCTGCTTGTGTTGGGCGGCTCATATGTCAATCGGTTCATCCTCCCGAATCAAACCCCCATCGGAGTATCTTCACCAACCCCAACCCTTGCGCCAGAGGCTTTTATCGTTAAAGCGGATGACTTGTTCAAGGAAGGCAAGTTGATCCCTGCCATTGAATCCTATCGCCAGGCAATTTCATCGCGCCCGGATGACCCTGCTGTTTATATTATGCTGGCGCGCACGCTTGTATTTGCAGGTCAGTATGAGGAAGCGCAGACCAGCGCGGAAGATGCGCTGCTGCTTAACCCAACCAATTCCATGGCCTTTGCTGTGCGTGCCTGGGCGCTTGGTTTTCAAGGCCAGTACGTTGAGGCTGAGGATGATATAGGACGAGCCTTGGAATTGGACCCCAATAATGCGCTGGCTCACGCGTATTATGTCGAGATCCTCGTGGACTCTTTTTATAACGACGTTGGTTCCTTTGAAAGCGTGGAGAAAGCCATTGAGGAGTCCAAGGTGGCTATTGCACTTGCCCCGGATACTTTGGAAACCCATCGTGCACGCGGTATCGTGCTCGAAGCTACAGCAAATTACGAAGAAGCCATTCGCGAATATGAAGCCGCCATTGCGATTAATCCCAATATCGCAGATTTGCATCTTTTCATTGGCAGTAATTACCGCGTTCTCGGAATTTATGATAAAGCCGTGGAATCCTTCACGCGAGCGAACGCCCTTAACCCTGAAAATCCCCTGCCCGATCTTTATATGTCCCGCACCTACGCCACCATTGGTGAATACGGCAAAGCCATGCAGTACGCTGAATCGGCTGTGGCGGATAGCCCTGCGGATTCAAACCTGCGCGGCAACCTGGGCGTGATGTACTATCGCAACTCATACTGGCCCGAAGCGGTTGAGCAATTTAAATATGTCGTCAACGGCGGGTTTACGGAAGATGGCGTTCAACTTAATGCAATTGATCTTACTCCGAACCCTCGTATTGCAGAATATTATTTTACGTATGGTCTCGCACTTGCGCGCCTGAATCAATGTGGCGAAGCTTTGAAGATTTCACAACTGATCATTTCGCGCGTCCCATCGGATGAGCTGGCAGTGGAGAATGCCAACGCGATTAACAGCCGCTGCCAGGAAAACCTCTCGGTGACTCCGCTCCCTGCTTCGCCTGAGCCTGATTCAGTCTCGACGGCTGAGCCTACGCCCACACCATGAACATTTACCAAAAACGCAATATCTTTCGACGCCGCGATGAATCTAATGTCTATCGCATGTTTTTCTGGGTCATCCTGATCCTTGGAGGAATTTGGCTGATCCGCGCTGTACGGCAGGGGGATGTCAAGCCGCTGTTTCTACCAACCCCAACTCCCACTCGTTTTGCACAATCTTATGCCATTGAAGGGGATGCATTATTTACAGCCGGCAAGCTGGAAGATTCTACAAGCACGGACGGCAAGGTAAGCCCTGGTGCCATTACGGCCTATCGTGAGGCCACCAAGGTGGACCCGAACAATGTGGAAGTGTGGGCGGATTTATCTCGCATCCAAACCTATTCCACTGCGCTTCTGGTTAGACGGGAGGATATCCTTGCCCGTTTGGACGAATCGATAGAGTCCGCTGAAAAGGCTGTAGAAGTTAACCCTGATGACAGCTATGCTCATGCCGTGCATGCCTTTTCGTTGAATTGGAAGGCATCATATATTGCGGATGATCGTGAAAGACAAGCCCTTCTGACAAAATCTGAGCAGGAGGCGGTGCGCGCTTTGCAATTGGACAATTCCAGTGCGCTTGCGCTTTCCTTTTATGCTGAGGTGCTGGTGGATCAACAAAAATGGACACAAGCCCAGCAGTATATTGAACAGGCCCTGGAACGCGACTCTTCACTGATGGATGTGCATCGCGTCCATGCCTATGTACTTGAATCGCTGGGTGAATATTCACTTGCCATCGAAGCTTATGACCGCGCCATTGCCATCACTCCAAACCTGACGTTTTTATATCTGCGGGCGGGAGCGGGATATCGCCGCCTTGCCTTTGAAAGCCCCAACGAGGATATTCAACGCCAGCTTTACGAAAAGTCACTTGAATATTTTGCGCAGACTGCCCGTATCAACGAACAGTTGGGTGTGCAAGACCCTGTACCCTATCTCTCCATTGCGAGAACCTATTCCCAGATGGGTGAGTTCTTTATTGCCATTCGCAACGTGCAGAAGACACTTGAATTTCAGCCTGATAATGCAGTTTTTTACGGTGAGTTGGGTGTGCTGTATCACAAGAACCGCAATTATGAGACCGGTATTCTTGCGTTGGCATGTGCAGTGCGCGGTTGTGATGAAGATGCCTCTTGCGAGGGACGTGGTGGCTGCGGACCAAATGACACTCCAGCAGTTGTGGAGGGGTTGGAGCTTGATGCCAGCACAGTCTACTATTACGATGTGTATGCATCTGAGTTGGCGGCGTTGAGTACACCAAAGAAAAGTTATTGTGATGAAGCACTGGCTGTTGCGGAAATCATCGAAGCCTCGGAATATGATAACGACCCGAACATCGCTGCCGATATTGTAGTGGTGCGTACCATCTGCGCTTTTGATGCAGGGGACGACACTGGCTTCATTATCCCTGCCACAGCCACACCTGAGCTGATGGATATAACGCCAACCCCGACACCATGATGTCGGCAGGAAAAATTCCCTCGAACCGAACCAACTGACAGTTAAGTCCGAGGCGGGTGTGCGTCAGAGTTTTGTAAGAATTTATACAATCCCCTTGACTTGACCAATTTAAATGGGTAATATTGAAATTAGCACTCGATAGCTGTGAGTGCTAATTGTGTGCTTATACAAAAATTCCAAAACTCTTACGGAGGCAAGAAATGGCAAAAATCTCATTTAAACCTTTGGGTGGCCGCGTGCTGGTCGAACCCATCGAGCAGGAAGAAGTGACCGCTGGCGGTATCGTCCTTCCTGAAACTGCAAAGGAAAAACCGCAGCAAGGCAAAGTATTGGCTGCCGGCCCCGGTGACCGTAATGACAAGGGCGAGCGCATCGCCATGGATGTGAAAGTTGGCGATGTGATCCTCTTCGCCAAGTACTCTGGCACCGAAGTGAAGATTGAAGGCAAGAAATTGCTTATCATGCGCGAGAGCGATCTTCTCGGTATCGTTGGCTAATTATGTCGCTCCTGGCGCCGTCCTCGGCGCCGAGACGGCGCCCAAGCTATAAAATAAAAAAGGAAGTGAATTATGGCCGCTAAACAACTTGTATTTTCAGAAGACGCACGCCGCAAACTTAAGATCGGCATGAATGTCGTTGCAGAAGCTGTTTCTGCAACTCTTGGCCCTAAAGGCCGCAACGTGGCAATTGACCGCAAATTCGGTTCTCCAAGCATCACGCACGATGGCGTTTCCGTTGCCAAGGAAATTGAACTTGACGATCCGTTCGAGAACATGGGCGCTCAGCTTTTGAAGGAAGCTGCCCAGAAGACCAATGACATCGCCGGTGACGGCACAACCACCTCCACCGTTTTGGCTCACGCCATCGTGAACGAAGGCCTCAAGGCTCTCGAAGCTGGCTATAACCCGATGCTGCTCAAGAAAGGCATCGAGCTCGCCACCGAGACTATTGTTGCTGAACTCAAGAAGAATTCCGTTAAGATCGATACCCGCGAAGAAATTGCTTCTGTGGCTACCAACTCTGCCGCAGATGTGGAAGTTGGTGAATTGATCGCAGACGTGATGGACAAGGTTGGTAAAGACGGCGTTATCACTGTTGAAGAATCCAAGACGATGCAGTTCGAAACTGAATTCGTCGAAGGTATGCAATTCGACCGTGGTTATCTCTCCCCTTATTTCATCACCAACGCCGAACAGATGGAAGCCCAGATCAGCGATGCTTATGTTCTGATCTACGATAAGAAAATCTCTGCTGCACAGGATATCGTTCCTCTGCTCGAAAAACTTGTTCAGCTTGGTAAGCGCGAACTTGTCATCATCTCTGAAGATGTAGACGGTGAAGCCCTCGCCACCCTCATTTTGAACAAGATCCGCGGCATGTTGAACGTGCTTGCCATCAAGGCCCCTGGCTTTGGTGACCGCCGCAAGGCTATGTTGCAGGATATTGCAGTGCTGACCGGTGGACAAGTTATCTCCGAAGAGACCGGCCGCAAGCTTGAATCTGCCACTGTGCAGGACCTTGGCCGCGCCGAGAAGGTCGTCTCCGACAAAGAGAACACCACCATCATTGGCGGCAAAGGCAAGAAAGGCGATATCGAAGGCCGCATCAAGGAAATCCGCATCGAGATCGACAAGAGCACCAGCGATTACGACAAGGAGAAACTTCAGGAACGTCTCGCCAAGCTCAGTGGCGGTGTTGCCATTATCCGCGTGGGCGCAGCAACCGAAACTGAAATGAAGGAAAAGAAACACCGCGTGGAAGACGCTCTCTCTGCCGCCCGCGCCGCAGTTGAGGAAGGTATCGTCCCTGGTGGTGAAATTTCCCTCATCAATGCGGCTGCCAAACTCGATAAGCTCGCCAAGCAACATGCTGAAGACGAGAACGAAGAGATCAAAGTCGGCATCAACATCGTCAAGAAGGCGCTCGAAGCTCCTATTCGCAAGCTGGCTTCCAACGCTGGTCAGGATGGCTCTGTCATTATCGACACCGTCCGCCGCACCGCTGCTGAGAAGAAGAATACAAACATCGGCTTCAACGTGCTCACCGGCGAATACACCGACATGATCAAAGCTGGTGTAATCGACCCCGTGAAGGTGGTTCGTGGCGCTCTCGAAAACGCCGCCTCCATCGCCGCGATGATCCTCACCACTGATGTGCTCATCACCGACATGCCCGAGAAAGACAAGGCTCCTGCCATGCCTCCTGGCGGCATGGGCGGTATGGATTACTAAGCCCTCACCCTACCCTCTCCCAAGCTTCGCTGGGAGAGGGTTTTGTAAACAAATTTGCAGGGACACAGCGACGCTGTGTCCCTGTGTTTTTAATTTATGTAATGCCCGCTCGCGGGTATAATTCTGCAAATGTTTTCACAACCCCGTTTCATCAATAAGACTTCGGAAGTCTCTGGCAAGATTCTCCGATCAAAACGAATCAAAAAAGACTTCCGAAGTCTGGCTTTGATTCTGTTTTTTGTTTTGGGATTAAGCTCCTGCGCTTCCTTCTTAAACTCGAGCACGCCCACTCCCGAACTGCCGACTTTTACGCCCGAGCCTCCTACTGCCACTCCTCCGCCCTCGGTAGCGACTGTCAATGGGGAGTACATCACCTCCGCAGAGTTCCAGGCTGAACTTGCGCGCTATAAAGCTGCACAAACTGAACGTGGTAACACTGTCTCTGATGCGGACGCGAATAAGGTTGTCCTGGAGGACATGATCGCGCAGTTTTTATTGTCACAAGCTGCCAGAGAAGCGAATTTCAATTTGACAGAATCAGACCTCCAGTCCAGGATTGAGGCGCTTGGCGGTGCAGATGCGGTTGCCCAATGGCAGTCTACTCACGGATATGACGATGTATCCTTTCGAGTCGCATTGAAACGTTCGATTGAATCCGCATGGATGCGTGACAAAATCATTGCGGATGTTCCAACAGCCATGGAGCAAATCCATGTGCGCCAGATTTTGACCTATAATGAAGCCAATGCGCAGGCCGCTTTAGAGCAGTTAAATGCCGGTACAGATTTTGATGAACTTGCGGCATTGTATGACCCGGTCACGCTTGGAGAATTAGGCTGGCTGCCGCGCGGCTATCTGCTGGATGTGGGCGCGGATGAGGCGGTTTTTGCTTTGCAGGCAGGCGAGTATAGTGAGATCATTTCAACCGATGCAGGCTTTCATATCTTTAAAGCACTTGAACGCGGCGTACATCCATTAACCCCGGATGCTTTATTTACCATGCAGGAACTGGCCCTAAAGAATTGGCTTGCAGAACAACGTGCAAATAGCGATATTGTATTGGCTCCATAATGAGTGGAAGCCCTGATCTTTGTATAAGAATTTGCTACCGTACATTTACACCGCAAAGCTCGCTAAGTGCGCTAAGACAACCTTAAAATCTTTGCGTTCTTTGCGCTCTTAGCGGTAAAAATAATTTCATGTACGGTAGAGAATATAAGAATTAATTTCGGAGCAGCATAATGAGCAATTACAACTACGAAGGTTCCCCTGCACCAAAAAAACAAAGCTCGCGCCTTGAGTTGTGGGATATGTTAAGTATCGTCACGCTGATCGCTGCGGCTTGTATCGGCCTGTACTTTGTTACGATCTTTATGATGCCCAACTCCGCTCTTAATCCTTTCCCACCTGTTCCATCCAATCTTAACTTGCCTCCCACACCTACGATCACCCCCATTCAATTGGAGCCAACGTGGACGCCTACTCCCTCCAATGTGACTGAGACACCCACTCTGCTGCCAACTATCACTTTGGAGGCATCTCCAACTCTTATCTCATTGGTGACGCCGTCCATTACCCCGTCACCGACCAAGACGCCCAAGGCACCCTTCTCTGCTACTGTTACTTATATTGACAGCACGATCATCCACCCTGAACTCGGATGCAACTGGCAGGGTGTGGGCGGCACGATTGTGGATGCCAATAATGCAGATATGCTCAGGATCACGATCCGTCTCGTAGGTTTTTATAATGGCAAATCCAAGAATGAATTAACTGTCAGTAGCATTGCCCCGGCTTATGGGAAATCAGGCTATGAATTTTTCCTGGGGACTGTGCCAATCTCATCCGAGGGGCTGTTGTACATCCAGATATTAGACCAGGCTGGCTTGCCGCTCTCAGATAATGTATACATCGATACCTTCAATGATTGTTCCAAAAATCTGGTGCTGGTGAGATTTAAGAAAAACCCGTAAATTGCATACTATAACCAAAAAGTCCGCCACTTTGCCAGTGACGGACTTTTTTGATTTTTACTTCACTTCCAGATTCCAATTATGATATTGTGGATGTTTTGCACGGACTACATCATCGAAAAGTGATCGTAATTTGCTGGTGACCGGGCCCATCATCCCCACACCAACGGGGCGGTGATCAATCTTCGTCACTGCAACAACCTGTGCGGCGGTACCCGTCATGAACATTTCTTCCGCGATAAAAACCTCTGTGCGGTCAATCGAACGTTCAACGACTTGGACGCCAAGCTCGTTGCGCGCCAATTCAATGATCGAGCGGCGGGTGATGCCTTCAAGAATATTATCTGTGACGGGCGGTGTGATCAACACACCATCACGCACCATGAAGATATTCATCGCGGAACCTTCAGAGACATGACCATTTTGGTCCAACACAATGGCTTCGTCAAAGCCAGCACGGTTTGCATCCGTTTTGATCAGCGCCGAGTTTGCATATGCGCCAGCCACCTTGCC
The DNA here is from genome assembly GCF_057083605.1 of Candidatus Villigracilis sp. Classification (NCBI taxonomy): domain Bacteria; kingdom Bacillati; phylum Chloroflexota; class Anaerolineae; order Anaerolineales; family Candidatus Villigracilaceae; genus Candidatus Villigracilis; species Candidatus Villigracilis sp. The sequence continues at coordinate 7,766 of NZ_JBXMTI010000002.1, forward strand.
TCGCGCGGGGATAACGTTATCGTCGATGCGTCGCCACGAGGAAAAAGTCACATGCGCATTCGTGTCATTCTTAACGTATTTCTCGAATTTCATCACGAACAAACAAAATTCATCTTTCAAGTCATGCAGCTTCACGCCGATACCCAGGTCTGATTTGTAAATAGTGGGGCGCAGGTACACATCCTCTTGCCACTTGTCCGTCCGCAAAACATCCAGTGTGAGTTCCGTCAGACTTTCTTCATCAAACTGAATGTTCATCGCCATCATTTTCCCCGAATTTAGCAAGCGGCGGAAATGGTCATAGGGACGAAAAACGAAGAGACGTTTCTTCTCTTCGTTCCAGTAAGCCCGCATCCCACCGAAAACGGCGGTTCCATATAAAAAGCCATGCGTGGCGATATTGATCTTTGCCTCGCTCAAGGGAATTATTTTTCCCTCAAAGAAAGCGTGCTTCGTAAGGTCCACTGACACCTCCAAAATTAAATTGAATTGATCGGATTGGAATTATAACGTATACAACCCCGTCACCATTCCGACGCTTCGCCTCATTCTCCGCCCATGCCTGATTCTTCATCTACGACATTTGCCTGCGCCTGCCCATTCCCGCCTTGACAAGAATCCGATTCCTGCCTAAAATCTAATTCGATACTCATCGAATTAGATTTACGGAAGTGAAAAGTGAACGAAATGCTTGATTTTGTAAAAGCCATGTCCAACCCAGACCGTCTGCGGATCATCGGCCTGCTCTCACAGGAATCCGCCACCCGCAAGGAGATCGCCGAGCGCCTCAAGCTCTCGGTAAAAGACTCGCTGACCCATCTGGGATTCCTGGAGTTTGTAGGCGCTGTAACCAAGACAGATGGCGTATACACCCTCAACAATGACAAACTTGCGGTGCTTGCAAAAGAAAAACTGGCAGAGGTGCGCCCGTCTTATGTTCCCGCGGAACATTTGGATGAGAAATCTAAAAAGGTGCTGAAAGCTCACCTCAATGCGGACGGCAGCATAAAGCAAGTGCCGCTCCAGCCTGCAAAGCTGCGCGTGATCCTGGATTATCTAATTCCATTCTTTGAATTTGATAAAAACTACACAGAGAAGGAAATCAATACGATTTTGCGGCCTTTCAACGAAGATACAGCCGGTCTGCGCCGCGACCTGGTGGAAGCAGGTCCGTTAGCCCGTGAAAGCGACGGTTCGCGATATTGGAGAGTCAAATGAATATAAAAACAAGAAAAGATATTAACAGGGAATATAAAGAAAGAGTGAAACCCGCTGGTGTCTATCAGGTAAAAAATACTGTGAATGGCAAGGTTCTGCTCGGAAGCAGCCTGAACCTTGAAGGGCCGTTGAACCGTCACAGGTTCATGCTCAAAATCGGAAGCCATACCAATAAAGCACTCCAAAAAGACTGGGATGAATTAGGCCCTGATAATTTTATCTTTGAAATCCTGGAAGAGGTGAAGTTCAAAGATGACCCAAACTTTAACCTCAAAGACGAATTGATATTATTGGAGATGATCTGGCTAGAGGCGCTTCAGCCTTTTGACGAGCGGGGTTACAACCTCAACGCAAATATTCGCGAGGCTTGATGCCGAAAACCTCATACGACGGTCAATTAGCATGAGCGACGAACTTGTTACTTTCTTCAAAGCCCTCTCAGACGCGAACCGTCTGAAGATCATTGGCTTGCTTGCCCAGCAACCTTATAGTGTGGAGGAACTCGCCGCGCTGTTAAATCTCAAGGCATCCACAGTTTCGCACCATCTTTCAAAACTGTCGCAGGTTGGTTTGGTCAGCGCGAAGACAGAAAGTTATTACAACGTCTATCAGCTAGATGAAAAAGCGCTGGAACTCAAATCCCGCAACATCTTCTCGCAGGAGAATCTCGCCGCCTCTGTCGCGGATGTGGATGCGGATGCCTATGACAATAAAGTGGTCAAGGATTACGTTCGCAAGGACGGAAGTCTGAAAACCATCCCTGCTCAACGCAAAAAATTGGAGGCCGTACTACGCTATGTGGCCAGGGCTTTCAAGGTCGGTAAACGTTACAGCGAGAAACAGGTCAATGAAATCTTAAGCAGCTATCACGAAGACACTGCATCCCTGCGGCGCGAATTGGTGGGATTTAAATTGATGAAACGCGAAGGTGGCGGTGGGGAATACTGGAGAGAAACATGATCGCAGAATATCCACTCACAAAAGCCAATCGCATTAATCTGGCAAAAGCATTCAGAAATGTGCCTCGCGTGGATATTTCAATCGAATGTGTGCTTGAGGACCAGATGGGAAAAGCCTATGTAGATGATGCGGTAAACCCGTCTGCCTATAAGATACAGATTGGGCCGTTCTTCTATTTTGCTGGAAACGCTTTTGGAGAAGGTGGGCAGGTGATGCTGAAGGATATTAAGCCTTACAACCTGTTTATGTCATCTTCCACTGGATGGGTCGAAGAATGCAGGAAATTATACGGAGAAAGCCTTGTTGCTTTTGACCGTTACAGCTTTTCATCGAAGAATATATCCCTTGAAAATTTGCAACAATTTTGCCAGAATTCCACCCACAACATTAAGCAAATGGATATTGCCCTACTGGAAAAGATATGGGGGCAGAATCATTTTATTGATATCGCTGATTTTGATTCCCCATCTGATTTCATGGAACGCGGCATTGGATATTATGCTGAGAAAAACGGAGAAATTATCGGAGCAGCCTATTCATCTCTGGTCTGTAATCAGGGAATTGAAATAAGCCTGTTTGTTTCGGAAAACCATCGGCGGCAGGGAATGGCAACCGCTCTTTCTGCAAATTTGATCAAGTGGTGTCTGGAAAATAATATGGATGCTCACTGGGATGCGGCGAATCTTGAATCCAGCAGGCTGGCCGAAAAATTGGGGTATATTTCAACCGGAAAGTATCAGGCGTATTATCTGAAACTTTAAACTCAGAAGCAGCTATTTCCATAACCGCTTCTTCAATTCCAGAAACTTCCCCGCTTGTAACGATATAAAAGCAAATAAAACCATGGCAAAAGGGGCGATCCCCAGCAGAACCCAAAACTGAACCCATGTGATCAGGTTTTCTGTCAGTGCGCGACGGAAGAGATAAAACGAAAAGGGCAGGGTGATCAATAAAGCGGAGACGACCCCGGGGCTGTAAAGACGGAAGCGGATTGTTGAGAACAAATGCGGCACGAAAGCATTGAAAGTCAGTGTCATTTGAATTCCCAAAACGAGCAAATATCCGATTGGCTGCGACAAAATTTCCAAGCCGAGAAATGTCAAAATAAACCCGCCCAACGTGAGAAGAGTCACCGCAATTACAAATTGTTTTGTAGAAACAAGAGGGTGCGCTTTTAGCGGCAATCGTTTTGACCAGTTCTCCATGAACGGGGCTTCTTCTATATTATGAAGCATGAAGAAGAATGGGACGAACCAGAGCAGTCGGTTGAATGGGATGGAATCAAGAAAGATCATTTTTTCCTAGCTGAAAGTTGGATGATATCGCCCCCTGAAAGGGCGCCTGATAAACTTTCGCTTTCCAGCTTCATCACCTTGCTGTTGGCAAAGAAGGCGAAGTCGAATTCAGTGGAATCACCAGCCCGTTTACCGGGAACAGGCATCAGCCGCGCGGTGAGCGGTTTGTCCAATCGAAGCGCAAGAGCACACAGGTCAAGCAGAAGCGGGGTGATTTGATCCGCAGTTGAATCGCCTGGCAGCGGAATTGTATCCAGCCCCGTACCGCAGACAGCAGAATAAAGCAGAGCATCTTTTATGGTAAGCGTTCCCTCCGCCGCGCGTTTCGCAAGGACGGTATCTTCCAACACGGGCTGCATGAAACCGTTGAAACCAATGTGAGGAAAATCCGCGCGTTCGATGGCCTCAGTGAGAATCGCGGCAGACGCAAGCGAGCCATGCAATCCAATTTTTTGCACGCCCATTTTCTCAACCGCGTTGCCAAGCGAATGCGCATCATCGGGGAAGGGGGCGAGGGAAAAATCAATGCCGAGAAATTTTGGGAATTCGAGATTGGATATTAGAGATTGTGCAACACCTGAGATAGCCTGACCATGTTTGGTTATTTCGGAAATGAGAGCGCTTCGCCCCTCGTCCAAAGTTGATTGCTCCGCAAAAGCATTCACCGCCACATCAGCAGACTCCACCGCAATTGCAAATGCGGGTTGATCATCGTTGTGATATGCAGCAGGAAAAAATGGCGCACCTGCATTGACGTTCGCCAGTGCAGCAAACCTCAAGTTTGCAAATCCATTCGGGTCAATAGGTGCACATTTGACGATGACTTCCACACAGGCCTTAACTGCTGCCATATAAATTCTGGACTCGGACAGCTTGCTGTCTGTATTTCCTGTCATAGCGCCGCTGAAAAAGATGTTTTCGCTGGCAGCTATCGCCTCAGGAATAACCTCATAACTGCGTGGAAACTCAGGCAATGCAGGCCCTAATGACGCGTATGCAATCCCCACATCCTGAATAGCCTTCGCAAGTTGATTTGAAAATTTGGGCAATTCATTCAATGCCTTCGTAGTGGCGACTTCAGTCGCCCCAGAATGACTAAAGTCGTTACTACTTAATAATTTTGGAAATGGGATCGTCGCCAGGCGCACCGTCTGCACTTCATAGCCCGCGGCTTCATACGCCGCTTTCGCCTTGGATAAAAATTCGCCTGCGTCTTGCAGGATCTTTTCTTCGAGCGGAAATTTGGGATTGCAGAAATAGGTGATTGATCGGATTTTCATTATTTTCCTCGTTGAAACGCTTGAACGTTCAAACGTGAGAACGTTGTCTTGTCACTTCAAACATCAATACCGACCCAGCCACGCCTGCATTCAGTGACTCCATCATCCCTGACATAGGAATGCTGATCTTCTGACTTGCCAACTTCCGCGCGGACTCGGTTGCGCCTTCGGCTTCACTTCCGACGATCAATGCAACAGGCTGGCGTAAGTCAGTGTCCCAGCATGATTGACCATTCATATCCGCCAGGAAAACCTGCAGGCGAGGGTGCGTCGCACCTGACGGGTGGACTCTTTCCTCTAAATGAGCAGAATCTCCTCGATTTGAATCATCCTGTATAGTAAGGTGCGACGCACTTCCAGCTATGAAATGGCTTATCTCATCCCAACTCATCGATTGAATTGGTAATTTGAAATGCGCGCCCATCCCAGAGCGGAGAACCTTTGGTGCAAATGCATCCGTCGTTTCAGGTGGGATTAAGACAGCCTGCACCCCTGTCGCTGTGGCAGAACGGAGCAATGTACCGAGATTGCCCGGGTCACGGATCTGGTCGGGGATGAGGATAAAATCTGGGTGATTGGGGATTAGTAATTGGGAGAATTGGAGAACTGCGAGAATTCCCTGCGGAGATTCTGTGTCGCTCAGGGATTTCATCACACTCTGCGAGACTTCTTCCATTTCGATACCGCGTGATTTCAGGCTTTCAACCAGCAACTTTCCCCGCTCATTCAATGAATCGTCATAAAGTGCAGTCTCAAATTTCCAGTCTCTATTTGCCGCTTCCTCCACTAGCCGTACACCTTCCACAACGAACGCGCCAGCCTCACGGCGTTCCTTTGCACGCCCAAGCAATGCACGCACTGATTTAATCTTTGAGTTTTGATTGGATGTGATCATGGGAAAGGATGAAATAGATCAATTGCGAGTAGTAGAACCCCAAACATCAAGAAAAACTTTAACGGTTGGATCGTCAAACAAAACGATACGGACAAGTTCTGTAACCGAATCACTCTTTGCTTCAAAATAGGTATTGATGGATTTTAGAATAATCCCTGCCGCGCGATCTTTTGGAAAACCAAAGATGCCTGTTGAAATGGCTGGCATGGAAATTGACTTGCATTTCAATTCGTCTGCCACACGCAGGGAACCTGTCACCGCAGATGCGAGCTTTGCATCATCTGAGCCATCATCTGCCCAGACAGGGCCCACCGCATGGATGATGTATTTCGCAGGCAGGAGCCCGCCTGAGGTCCACGCAGGATGCGAGTGGGTGACAGGGCCATGCTTACGGATCCATTCATCGCTTTCTTTTTGCACGGTCGCCCCACCTCGTTTTGATATCGCCCAAGCCACACCACCGCCATGCTGCAATTGTTCATTCGCCGCGTTGACAATGGCATCCACTTCTTCAGTTGTAATATCACCTTGCACGATTTGAAGGGTTTGACCTGTCGATAAAATTCGTTCAACCAAAGCGGAATTCATTTTTCTATTTTACCCCCATTAAAAATTGTAGGGGCACAGCGACGCTGTGCCCCTACGGGTTACTTCGTTTTTGCCACTACCGCAGCGAAGGCTTGCGGATTTCGTACCGCGATATCGGCCAGCATCTTGCGATTGAGCTCGATATTCGCTTTCTTGAGTGCAGACACGAGCTTGCTGTATGTCGTGCCGTTCAAGCGGGCCGCGGCGTTGATGCGGGCGATCCACAACTTTCGCAGATCGCGCTTGCGCACACGGCGATCACGGGTGGCATACCACAGGCTTTTGAGCATGGCTTCGTTCGCTCGTTTGAACAAAAGATGCTTCGAGCCGCGCTGGCCCTTCGTGATCTTCAAAATTTTCTTGTGACGTAGATGCCCTTGCGGGCCTCCTTTTACGCGCATATCTTTACCTCCTGCAAACTCGCGGGCGTCGGTGAGCTATCACCAGTTGCGCACACCCGTAAGCCGCAAATAAAAATTGACAAATACCGGAAGGTTAGCCTTCCATGTTTGGAGCAAGGCGCTTGATGCGTTTGATGTACTTGCGTCCCTTTACGGGAACCATTTCGCTCAATAACGCTTTTGTGCGGTCGGAAGTGCGGCGGCGCAAATGGCTTTTGCCACCTTTGGTTCGCACAAGTATGCCGGAGCCGGTCAGGCGAAATCTCTTGGATGTCGCTTTATGGGTCTTCAGCTTTAATTTTCCAGACTTTTTTGCTTTGCGAGGCATTGCTGGTTTTCTCCTTTCAGACAAAATTAACCGCAGGATATTTTTTACGAAGTATCCCGCGGACGATCAACATCTTTAGGGGCATTACACAACTCTCAGGCTTCCGCTTCGTTCTTGACCTCAGCCTGTTCGGTTTTCTCTTTCTTTTTTGCCGCAGCCTTGGCAGGGACAAGTACTACGAGCATTGTGCGCCCTTCCATTTGCGGCGGGACTTCGATCGTAGCGACATCAGAAAGTTCCTGGGCGATCTCTTTCAAGTCTTCAAGCGCGATCTCAGGGTAATCCATTTCGCGGCCACGGAACTTGACGGTCACACGTACTTTGTGTCCCTGTCCGAGCCAGCGGCGTGCATCATCTACTTTGAAGCCGCGATGCGCTTCATTCGTTTTAGGACGCAGGCGGATTTCTTTAATTTCGATCTTGGTTTGGGCCTTTTTGGCCTCACGTTCCTTCTTTGCCTTTTCGTAAATGAATTTACCAAAATCCATTACGCGGCAAACTGGGGGAGTGGCACCGGGCGAGACTTCAACCAAATCCATCTCAGCATCACGGGCGATTTGCAGGGCCTGGCGGATCGGCACAACGCCGACGTTACCGCCGTCTGGACCGATTAGACGAACCTCCGCGACGCGGATGCCCTCATTTACTCGAAATTCATTAGCGCTTATGTGTTTCTCCTCATGTTATACATAAAACAAACCCAGCTTTTGGCTGGTTTTTTAGCGGGCGAATAATACCATGAAGGCGGGTGAGTCGTCAATAAATAAGAGCCGAGTTCGCTCGGCTCTATTTGTCACACATGCGGGGTGACTTTGGCTGCCAATTTTTCCTTTGGCTGATACCCCGTCATACGTTCCTTGATCTGGCCGCCTTTGAAAAGCATTAAAGTTGGGATTCCCATCACGCCATATTGCATCATGATGTTTGGGTTCAAGTCTGCGTCAAGTTTTACGACCTTGACCTTGCCCTCCCATTCGCCAGCGAGCTGCTTCACGATGGGTTCGATCATTTTGCATGGCTGGCACCATGCGGCTGTGAAATCCACAAGCACGGGCAATTCCGCGCCGATAACTTCAGCTTGAAAATCTGATTCGGTTACATATTTTACGTCTGTCATTTTTTTGCCTCCGAATTCACAGACGCCGCGTTGATCGCCATTATTACGTTGACGCCAGTATTTTGCCGTGATAGAATGCAATCCGCCTTGGTAATGGGCGCGTAGCTCAATGGCAGAGCAGCGGCCTTTTAAGCCGTTTGTTGAGGGTTCGAGTCCCTCCGCGCTCACAAAAGTCCTCCAAATGGAGGACTTTTTTATTACCGCTAAGAGCGCAAAGTTCGCGAAGATTTTATTTCTTGGCGCTCTCACCGCACTGGCGCGCGGCGCAAGTGCGGTGAGCCTTGTGGCTGATCAGTTATTTATCTTCTTCCTCATCCTCTTCAAACTCAACTTCATCCAAATCCTCGAGATCATCTTCATCGAGTGACAGGAGATCGAATTTGTCCAACTCTTCATTGAAGTCCAGGTTTTCGAGGGCGTCCTCAAGAAAAGCTGTGAGGTCTTCGTCTTCGGTGCTCTCGATCAAATTGACGATATAAATGCGCGCATCGTCACCGCCGATCTGTGAAAGCGACCAGATCGCGGCGGTGATGACGTCATCGTCCTCTTCTTCGTCTTCCAGCATTTGCAGCATGACGGGGCCCGCTTCTTCAATGCTGAGTTCGCCTGCGGCTTCAGCGGCCGCAAAGCGGATGCGTGGGTCTTCATCTAGTAGCTTGCTGACTACATCATCATTCCAGCGGTTATCATGCGAGCGGCCCATGGCGCGTAAAGCGCTGGCTACCCAGGCTGGATCTGCGCGTTGAAAAGCGGATTCAATGATATTGACCATTTCATCCCGCGAGGAATAGCCGAATGATTCAAGCGCACGTTTCCGCAGGGCAGGATTATCTTCTCCGCGGATGACGGAGATCAGCGCATCTTCTATCTTGCGTTGAAGCTCTTCTTCCAGTTCTTCCAGTTCGCCCAGCAGGACGAACTCACCCAGCAGGCTCGCGGCCTCCATGCGCGGAGCGAGGTCTACGTCGTTGAGGAAAATGTTAATTAATGTGTCAACAAGTTTCGGGTCGTTTGATTCGGCCAGCAATCCAAGCGCCAAAGCGCGGACTTCTCTATCCGCATCGTTCAGAAGCGCTTTACCAATCTCTTCATAAGAGACGAGGTTGTCTGAGTCAAGGTGTTTTAAAAGCTCACTAAGCAGGAGCAGTTTTCGGTTAGGTTTGACGCTGGGCCACACATCCATAAAAAGCCGCATGGATTTTGGATCCAGATCGGAATAATGCTGGAGGTGGCTTTGCGGAATATCCTTTTTGGAATCCAGCAGATGATCGAGCACGGATTGGAAGGTAATAGTTTCAGACATTGATTATGGCGTGGGTATTTGGGCGGGGTTGACGAAATCCATCACGTTGACAAAGAGCATCAAGCTGATGAGCAGAAGCATGGCAATGCCATTGACCATGTTTTCCCATTCAGGCGGGATGCGTTTGTGGAAAAGGATTTCAGGAAGTGTAAATAGGATGCGTCCGCCATCGAGAGCGGGGATGGGGAAGAGGTTGAGCACGCCAAGAGATATGCTCAACACGCCGATCAGGTTGAGAGTCCAGTTTGTGGGTCTGGGTGTGCTGGAACTTGACGGAGCCGATTCAACTTCCTGTCGGCTGGAGACATCCTCCTCCACGGCCACATCGAACATATCGAAGATGCCTTTGAAGCCGATGAAACGTGCATCTTCGGGAGCGATTGCGCCGCGGATCAGCGCAATGGGAAGATACGCAATGGTGGCGGCCTGAATGCCCGTGATTGTAAATCCGCCTGTAACACTTTCAACAAATGTTGCCGGGCGTGTTGGATACCCGAGCCCAACGCCAAGTGCGCCTTCGCTTTTCTTTCTGCTGGAAAGCGGAGTGGCAGTGAGGGTGATTTCTTCGCCGTTGCGTTCGATCAATAACTCAACAGACTTATCAAGGTTATCTTGAATGATATCAATGGCGGGCTCCACCTCAGTGACACGTATGCCATTGATGGCAAGCAGGATATCGCCAGGTTGAATGTTTGCCTGTTGTGCAGGTGAATTATCGGTGACGGATTCGATCTTGATCGAGCCAGGAATTGGCACGCCCGAAGATGCGATCAGAAATGCAAACACCACAACCGCTGTTATAAGATTCATGAGTGGCCCCGCGAATAATACAACCAATCGCTTCCACGGGTTGGCGGATGCGAGTCCACCTGGCACATTGGGGTCGTTCTCGCCTTTGGGCCGAATGAATCCGCCCAACGGCAAAGCATGGATCGTAAACTCCGTCCCCTGCCATGTGAAGAGCGTTGCAATTTTATAAGATGGCAGGCCGAAGCCGAATTCCTCTACCTCGATCTTTGCCCAACGCGCGGCAATAAAGTGCCCCAATTCGTGCACAAATATCATCCCACCCAGCGCAAACAGGAAGATAAGTAAAGTTACAAAACCAGATACCATGTTTTATCCTTAATTCAGACTTCAGAAGCCTGTTTGAAATCATTAAGACTTGGAACCAATAAAAGACTTCCGAAGTCTACTTTCGAGGATGGGGATTATATCTTCAAATGGATTGAAAGAAGTTAATCTTTTATTAGACGAAGTGCCGCGCTGCTTTCCCCGCTGAAAGCTGATTCTGTTACGAAAAGCATTCTCTTCATCCGCAGATTGAGCAGATTACGAGGATTATTTTATAAAAAATCTGCCCAATCTGTGTAATACCCTTACGAGTACGATGTCTGTGGATCAAACGATCTTCGCCGCCCCGCCGACTCCTGCAACAAGCACATCACTAACCCCAGGCAACTCGCGCAAGCGTTTCTCCACCTCTTTGGCAGAATCCCCCAAACATATCACGTGGACATTTGCGCCCGCATCCACTGTATACGCAACAGGGAGTCCTTTATTGCGCCATTCTCGTACTTCATGAAAAATATTGACAGTTGCAGCCTGCCAGTACATCAATGGCGGAGTGGATGTCATCATCACCGCGTGCATCATATCTGAATCATGCTCGATGATATTTGCGAATGTATCAAAGTCTTTGTTGAGGATCGCGTTACGGCAAATCTCCAACCTGCGCGGAGCATCTTCCACGCGTGCGTTTTGCAGTGGACTTGTCCCTGCGATAGCGTGGCCTTCTGTGGAGCCAGTTTTTTTATGTGAAGCATTCACGATTGCAACACAGTCCACCAAATTCCAATGATCCACGGGAGCAATGGAAAAAGCAAAAGAATCTTCTTCGTTTGTTCCTGCTTGCCATTCTACAAACCCGGCAGGGATGGAGCGCGAAGCGGAGCCTGATCCGCGCCTTGCCAGCCTGGATAACTGCGCTTCGGATAGAGTCAAGCCTGCGGCGCGGGAAGAAGCGAGTGCCAGTGCCGCAAACGCCGCCGCCGATGAGGCGATCCCCGCGCCTGAGGGAAAATTATTTTCGCTCATCACTTCCGCATTCATCTCAATCCCCGCCATCATACGCACCAGGTCAAGAATATAGGAAATTCGCTCCAGCCCTTTGCCCATCACCGCATGACCATTGATGATCAACTCGTCAAATGGCAAGGATGGCTGAAAGCTGACTGTAGTGCGCGTGAAGAGTCCATCCAGGTTCATTGAGATCGAACCGTTGGCAGGGAGTCGTAAAGTGTTATCACGATTGCCCCAGTATTTAATGAAGGCAATATTGGCATTTGCTTGAGCAGTGGCTGTGGTCATGGGGCGATGATACCATCACTATCAATATACTGACATTTCGCGCAAGGCGGATATGTGCGTTGAATAATTGGCTCGCAGATGAGTCGGGGGATGGGCCGGTTCGGTTTTTTCCGGGCACCAATCATCGAATCTTCAAACTCATTTGAGTGTGTTGACCGAAAGCCAGACTCTGCACCAGGCGATGGGTCGGCACAGAATTTTCGTTTGAGTTTCATAAAACCATTGACTTACTAGTTGATTCTCTGTATACTCTTGAAAACGCTTTCTGAAAGCGTTTTCAAGAAGGCTAAATGTCCCTAAAATCTCACCCTGCCACAATCACCGATGTGGCCGAACGTGCTCAAGTTTCTATTGCGACAGTCAGCCGCGTGCTCAATGGCACGACCCCGGTACAGAATGAAAAGGCTGAACGGGTGCGCCTCGCAATGGAAGAATTACGATTCGTGCCGCGTTCCGCCGCGCGAGTCCTCGCCAGCCGAAAATCGAATACGATCGGGCTTGTCTTTTCGGAAATCAGCGGCGCGTTCTTTCCTCACCTTCTGAAGGGAATCGAGGCACAGCTGCACTCCGAGAGATACGAACTGCTGGTCTATTCCACCGACAGTCGGCACCCCAAAGGGCGCAAGCCCATAGGCGAACACAATACGGATGGTCTGCTGGTCTTTGCTGCCAGTCTCGAGCCCGAGGAACTGCAGCGGCTGTACAACATCAACTTCCCCCTTGTCCTCCTGCATGAAACTCCACCTGATGGAATGAACATTCCTGTAATCACCATTGAAAACAAAGCCGGCGCTGAAATGCTGGTCAGTCACTTGATCGAACAGCACGGACGCCGTCGAATTGTTTTCTTGCGCGGGTCAGCAGGCCATGAAGATTCGGCATGGCGCGAACGTGGATATCGTGATGCGCTCGACTCGCACGGCATTTCATTCGATGAAAACCTGGTGGCCTCAGGCGGTTTTGACGAGGAAGCCGCTTTTGCTGCAATGCAACAACTAATGAGGGATGGAGTTGAGTTCGATGCGGTCTTTGCGGGCGACGATGATGCGGCCATCGGCGTATACCGTGCCTTGAAACTAGCGGGCCGCGTCGTTCCACACGATGTAGCTGTTGTCGGTTTCGACGACGTTCAATTTGCCCGATACGTTTCCCCCGCGCTGACAACGATCCGTGCGCCGATTGAAGAGGTGGGCCGTGAAGCCGTCCGCCAGATGTTGAATTTATTGAACGGCAAACAGGCCCAGGCCTTGACCCTGATGCGCACCGAGCTGGTAATCCGCGAGTCGTGCGGATGCAAGTCATAGAAGGCTTCACTTCAAATAACCAGCCGTCATCCACACGGAGGTGAATCAAAAAAAGAGAGCCTGGAATAAATCGTATCAAACCATTCTATTTCTTCGGAGGAGAAAATGAAAAACAAACTGTTCAAGTTGTTGGCGTTGTTCTCGATGGTTTCCATGGTGTTGGTCGCGTGTGGCGGAGCGCCGGCCTCGCAGGGACCGGTCAAGATCACAGTTTTCGTCGGCTTCGGGGCAGGCAGCGACCCTGATTCAATGGAAGCCTTGAACAAAATTGCGTCCGAATATAACAGCAGCCATACCGATATCCAGATGGAGTTTACATTCTCCACCTGGGAGGAACATGCAGCCAAGTTCTCAACCCTTCTTGCAGGAGACCTGGCTCCCGATCTTGCTTTCCCGATCGGCATCCAGGGAATTGCCGAGTTCTATGATGAGTGGGTGGATGTGGCGCCTTTCATCAAAGAGGATGCCTACGATACGAGTGATTTCTATGGCCCCGCGGTGGACCTGCTCCAATATCCGGACAAGACCATCGGTGTGCCTCTTGGTGTGTATCCTTCGGTCGTGTTTTATAACGAAGACCTCTTCGATAAAGCAGGGCTCGCGTACCCGCCCTCTGCATATGGCGATTCCAACTGGACCTACGATCAGCAGGTGGAACTGGCCAAGTCCCTCACCCTCGACGAAAACGGCAATGATCCAAACTCTGCGGATTTCGATCCCGCAAAAATTACCCAGTGGGGCTGGGGCGGTTGGTGCGGCCCGTTCCGCACGATACCCGGAAAATTCGGCGGCAATCCTTTGGGTATGGATGCCGAATATAAGACGGCCGAGATGAATACCGGCGGTTACCTGGAAGGGGCCCAATTCCTCCACGATGCGATCTGGGAAACGCATGTTAGCCCCACCAGCGAAGAACTGAGTTCATCATTTGGCGGTGCCGATAATCCCTTTGAAGGCGGAGCAACCGCAATGTGGGAGTGCTTCAGCTGGATGGCTTATGCCTATCCCACATTTAATAATTTCAATTGGAACGTTGCGCCCATTCCGGCCGGACCCAGTGGGGATATTGTCTCTCCCACCAACGCGGATACCTTTGCAATTTCCTCTCATTCCAAGAATCCCAGGCAGGCATGGGAAGTTGCGAAATGGCTGGTTGAACCTGAAATGCTGGCGCGGGTTTGTGGAATTCTCGGCTGCATGCCTGCCCGCCAGTCGCTGGCTGAGGGCTGGCTGACGGATATGTCAGCAGACTATCCAAACGTTAATTTCCAACTGTTCGTGGACTCGATCCAATACATGGACGCATCGCCGAACAACGAAGAGTGGGTGCCCAATTACCAAAAGGTATGGGACGCAACCGAAAACGCAGCAGACATTCTTAGGACCGACGGAACCGCCGATGTTCAGGCCACAATGGATGCGCTGGACGCAGAAGCCCAGGGCTATCTGGACGAGTATTGGGCCGCGCAGTAAAGCCCAATGAGATTACTTAAATCGAGTCTCCTTTCGAGGAGACTCGATATCCATACTTGAGGAGCGAGATTGTGAAAGTCACAAGATCAGTACCCCAACCCATGAGTTTACGCCGGCGGGAAGCTCTTTGGGGCTATGCCTTCATCGCTCCCTGGCTGATCGGGTTCGTTATTTTTACACTGGGACCCATGATCGCCTCACTGATTTTATCTTTGACCAGCTACAACATCACAACTGCACCGGTCTTTATTCGGTTCGATAATTACATAAAACTCTTCACAGCTGATCCCAAATTCTGGCATTCCCTTGGTGTGACCGTCAAGTTTGCGCTTGTCGCGATCCCGCTCAATCTCATTTTCGGATTTGTATTAGCCCTTCTCCTCAACCAGAAGGTGCCCGGCGTTTCATTCTGGCGCACCGTATATTACCTGCCGTCTGTCATCGCAGGTGTGGCTGTTGCCATTTTGTGGAGTCTGATCTTCAACCCGCGCTTCGGCATCCTAAACTGGCTTCTAAGCCTGGTTGGCATAGACGGACCGGGTTGGCTTGCCAGCCCGGATTGGGCTGTGCCGGCCTTGATCATCATGAGTCTTTGGAGCGTCGGGGGCGGCATGATCATCTACCTCTCCGGCTTGCAAAGCATTCCGACGGCCCTGTATGAAGCCGCGGAACTGGACGGGGCCAACGCCTGGCAACGATTGGTTTATATAACGATCCCGTTGATGTCGCCCGTCATCTTCTACAATCTGGTAATCGGAATTGTTGGAACCTTTCAATATTTCACAGAAGTCTATGTGATCACGGCAACGGCTGATACCGGCCTGGGGGGGCCAGCCGAGTCCACGCTTTTCTACAATGTCTATCTATACAGCAACGCCTTCCGTTACCTGAATATGGGCTATGCCTCCGCCCTGGCGTGGGTATTATTTATTATTGTCCTGGTGCTGACCCTGCTGGTCTTTCGTAGTTCGGCATTATGGGTCTATTATGAAGGGGAGCTTCGCAAATGAGTACTCAGCCTCTCGAAGGGATAGCTGCGCGCCCGGTCAAAGGGTCAATTGCGAGGGTGGGAATAAAAGCGCGGGATCTGATCAATCGGATCATTGTGCTGATCATATTATTCATCGGGATGGTAGTGGTGGTAACTCCACTT
Source organism: Candidatus Villigracilis sp. (assembly GCF_057083605.1). NCBI lineage: Bacteria > Bacillati > Chloroflexota > Anaerolineae > Anaerolineales > Candidatus Villigracilaceae > Candidatus Villigracilis > Candidatus Villigracilis sp. Next base: position 23,451 of record NZ_JBXMTI010000002.1, read on the forward strand.
GTCTGGATGATGATATCTGCGCTTAAAAGTCAGGATGCCGTAAACACGGACCCTCCGCAGTGGATCCCAACGGAACAGATTAAGGTTCCAATAAATGGAAAGGATGTATTCCTCTATAACATAGAAGCGAATGGTGTTCTGCGACAACTTGCCCTTGTAAATAAAGAAGGCAGTATGGGCATCTTCGTGAATCCGGAGGATCCCGCAGAACAATACCAATTACCGGTCGCTTCAGGAGCACGTGCCACACGCGTTTACTTCCATTGGGAAAATTTTGTATTGGCAGTAACCAAGGTGCCATTCTCTCATTATTTGCTCAATACCATGATTATTGTGGTATTTGGCACCCTGGGCACATTGATCTCCTGCGTATTGGTAGCTTACGGCTTTGCTCGTTTCCGCGCGAAAGGTTTGAATATCCTCTTTCTCATTCTGCTTTCCACAGTCATGCTGCCTCCACAGGTAACGCTTATCCCAACTTTTATTTTATTCAAGCAAATTGGATGGTACGACACCCTCTATCCCTTGATCATTCCTGCTTTCTTCGCAAATGCCTGGGATGTGTTCCTGTTGCGTCAATTCTTCATGACCCTGCCCACCGAATTGGATGACGCTGCGCGCATTGATGGCGCCGGGCCGCTGCAGATCCTGTGGCATGTAATCATCCCGCAGTCCTATCCGGTCATCGCGACCGTGACCATCTTCAGCGTGCTCTATGCCTGGAATGACTTTTACGCACCGCTGATCTACCTGCAAAGCGAAAGGAACTGGACCGTGGCTCTGGGGTTGCAAGCTTTCAACGCGATCTTTACGAAGCAGAGCCATTTACTGATGGCGGCCTCGGTGTTGATGCTCATTCCACCTGTCCTGCTGTTCTTTTTCGCGCAGAGACTCTTCATCCAGGGTGTGGTGGTATCCGGTATCAAAGGATAAAGACAGTCATTCAAAATATTATGCTGATAGGGTTGCGGGAAAGGTTATGAACTTATGAAAATAGCAGTCGTTGGCGGGGGTTCCACTTATACCCCCGAACTCGTGAACGGGTTTCTCGCCAGGGTAGATTCACTGCCCCTCAAGGAACTCTGGCTTATGGACATTGACAAGGAGCGGCTGGAGATCGTTGGCGGGTTTGCACAGCGGATGGTGAAGGCCAAGGGCCAACCCTTCAAGGTTATGCTCTCGCTCAATCAGCGTGAGGCGATTGCCGGCGCCTCGTATGTGACGACGCAACTGCGCGTTGGCCGGATGCCCGCCCGGCGCGGCGATGAATATCTGGGCTTGCGGCATGGCCTGATCGGGCAGGAAACCACGGGTGTCGGTGGCATGGCAAAGGCGCTGCGCACCATCCCCGTGATTCTTGATATTGCGAAAGATGTTCGTGAAGCTGCGCCGGGCGCATTGCTTGCGAACTTTACCAACCCCGCTGGCCTGGTCACGGAGGCACTCACACGTTATGCGCCGGACGTCTTTGCCGTGGGGGTGTGCAATGTCGGTATCACTACGAAAATGAACATTCTTGAAGGCCTGGAAAAAACCACAGGCAAAACATTTGATAATAACAATGCCATGTTGAACACGCTCGGACTGAATCATCTCACCTGGCATCGCGGTTTTACAATCGAAGGGGAGGAAATGTGGCCCCTGGTCTTTCCTGCCTATATGGCAGAGATAAGCAACGAAAAAGACCCCGAGTGGGATATTCAGACGTTGGAATCGCTTGGAATGATTCCAAATTATTATCTTCAGTATTTTTATTACACAAACAAAAAACTGGATGAGCAAAGGGATTGGCCGCCTTCACGCGCCGAGGAGGTGATGGAGATTGAAAAGGCCTTGCTCCGTGATTACGCTAACCCTGATCTCACCGAACCGCCTGCGGACCTAATGAAACGCGGCGGCGCCTACTACTCGACGCTTGCCACACAACTGATCAACTCGCACTACAACGATCTTGGACAGACGCATGTTGTCAATGTCCGTAACAATGGCGCGGTGAAAGAATGGCCCTCAGACTGGGTATTGGAACTCCCTGCCAGAGTGGATAAAAAAGGAATCCACCCGCTTCGCACAGACCCGTTGCCTGCTGCCTGCTTCGGACTCCTTTCTCAAATCAAGATGTACGAACTGCTCACCGTTGAAGCCGCCGTGCATGGAGACAGGAATGCTGCCTACCAGGCATTGTTGACACATCCGCTCGGCCCGCAGGCTGATCAGGTGGATGCAGTTTTGGAAGACATGCTCGAAACAAACCAACAATGGTTGCCTCAGTTCCATGACTAATGGGAATCAGTTATGAAATATTTTCTGGGCATGGATGTGGGTTCTTCAAAGACCCACGCGCTGATCGTGGATGAAACGGGTCGTTGTGTCGGTTTTGGCAGCGCCGGCGGAGGAAATCACCAGAGCGTCGGTTACGCTGGCTTTGAAGATGTGGTGCGAAAATCGTTCGAGGCGGCCAGTCAAATGTGCGGGGTGGAGAAGGCCCAAATCGTTGGAGCAGGCTTCGGCGTGTCAGGATGCGATTTCCCATCGGATAGGCAACCTCATTTGAATGCGATCTCATCGTTGAAGTTGGCCGGCGCTGTTGAAGTGGTCAACGATGGCGTTAATGGTTTGCTGGCGGGTGCGACGCGTGGCATCGGAGTCAATGTAACGGCAGGGTCATCCAATAATTGCCGGGGAAAGAACAAGGCTGGCAAGGAAGGCCGTATCGTGGGCAATGGCGAGACTTTCGGGGAATATGGGGGCGGGATCGAGATTGCGGCGAAGGCGCTTCAAATGATCAACTACGCATGGATCCAACGTGGGCCCCCCACCGCGCTGACAAAATTGCTGCTTGAATATACAGGCGCAAAGAATGAATTGGAATTGATGGAGGGCTTCTCAACCGATTATTATCATCTCGCCCCGTTTCTGGCGGTTGAAGTTATTCGCCTTGCGCGTGAAGGAGATATTGTCGCACGTGAGATCGTTCGATGGGCAGGCGAAGAGTTGGGTTGGCTGGCGGTTGCGGTGGCACGTCAGATCGAAATGGAGAACGATGAAGTCGAAATCATTCAATCGGGCAGCGTTTTTGAAGCAGGGGAGTTCATCACAGATCCGATGAGTCAGGTCGTTCTCAAATATTGCCCCAGGGCAATATTGAAACGACTCGATGGTCCGCCTGTTGTGGGAGCTGTCGTCCTTGGAATGGAGCAGGCAGATTTTGATGGATATGCTGTTCGAGACTTAATAGTTCGGACTGCGAAAGAAATTGTGAAATAAAAAAGCAATCGAAAATGGAATCAGATTGGTTCAACGCAGTCTCTGACCGGCTCCAACCAGTGAAATTATTGGGTGTGATTCCACATGAGCGCCGCACAGACCCTGGCGGGTAGTTCTGGTCTCAAAACAAGCCTTGCGGTTAGTTCAATCGAGTTTCTAGTGTGACTACTTGATAAACGCAATATTGGAAAATGCCTGAGCGGTGGCTGTAGTCATGGGGCGATGATACCACTAGTGTATTCGTAAAGAACAACGTTCATGATAAAAGCTCGGCGGGATCAAAGACCCACGCCGAGCATATTGTTTTTTCAAACCCTGCACCGGCAATGGGCCAGTGCAGAGCTGTCGACATGTGTTCGGGAGGAGAAGAAAGGAGCGAACACGTCCCGATGAGCAAAACGGTGAGCAGCTAGCGACACAAGGCTCCAATATCATTCTTCGCGTGCAATGCCAATTTAGCCAGCTACCATCCGTGAGCGTATTTTCTAGCGCGGATTTAGTGTGTTTCTTTGGAATAAGAAGTCCCGCCGCTGATTTCAGCGGCGGGACTTAGAAGCCACTTATACTTTTACCGTTACGGTGAAAATATGTAGGTGGCATTGTCATAAAACCCGTTCCGGTCGGGGCATACTTGGTCATTCCGGCTCTCATCGGTCAATTGAAACTTGAGGTACGTGCCGTCAAAGGTGTATTTGAAACTTGTGGAGGGACAACCATGGCTATTCGTGAGTTGGAAATAGATATCGCCTTCCACACGATATGTGCCTGTGGCGAAAGCCAATTGCCCTTCAGCACCCTGAGCCCACCTGCCTTCCTTACTAAAAGTGTAATATAAAGTTGGGTCATTCGGAAACACAAACTTTCCGATGGGAAAACTTCCTACTTCTGTCGGCACGGCGGTTGGCGTAACGGACGGTATGACTGTTGGAGCCGTTGTAACTGTCGGTGCAATCGTTGCTGGAGCGGTTGGAATAACGGTCGGGTTCGTTGTTATCGTCGGTTCAGCCTGCGGAGCACAGGATGTAATGGTAAGTAACCCGATCACAATCAACAGATGGAACAGTCGATGGGCAAACATTTCGATCTCCTTCGATTTCATTCGAAAATTCTTTCTTCACGCCCCACACCAGGTCAGCCAGTGTGGGGCAATTGACATCGCGCTATGGTGCAAGTTTGTACGTTTTATTGTTGTAAAAACCTTTCCTGTCGCCACAAGTGTCATTTTTGCTCTCCTCGGTCAGTTGAAACTTTAGGTACTTGCCATCAAATGTGTATTTGAAACTCGTGGAGGAACAACCCAAGACGGTATTCGTGAGTTGGAAATAGAGATCGCCTTCCACGCGGTATGTGCCTGAATTCGCAAGAGTGCCGCCGAGATAATGAGCCCACCTCCCATCCTCACTGAAAGTGAAATACGAACTTGGGTCACTCCCAGATACATATTTCCCGGTTTGAAAGGGCAGGTAGACTGGGATTTTCGTTGCCGTTTTAGTCGGCTGAACAGTCGCCGTTGGCGCAACTGTTGATGTACTCGTGGGCGCAAGTGTGGCTGTATCTGCTGGCGCGGCTGTTGCCGCCGGTTCGACTTGTGGCGCACAAGCGGTAATCACAAGCAATACAGTAACTATTAACAAATGGAACAAACGATTGGTATACATTTTGATCTCCGTTCATGGAAAACTTTTTCAATCCCTGCACTGGCTTATTACCAGTGCAGGGTTGTCGACGTGTGCTCGGGAGGAGAAGAAAGGAGTGAGCGGGCACGTCCCGATGATCAATACGGTGGACAGCTAGCGACACAAGGCTCCAATATCATTCTTCGCCTGTAATGCTAATCCCCAAGCGGTATAGGACCGGGTCGCGGAGTCAAGGTTAAGGCCGTCGGTGGCATCCACAGTGCAGGCCACCGCTTTCGCTTGCGCAATATAAGAGCGGGTAGCGGAATCCACCGTGCTGGCTTCTGCTTCGGCTGCCTTAGCCCACGTGGTGTAAGAACGGGTGGCAGAGTCCACATTGGCGACAAGGGACATGGAAGCGCTAACTTCCCGGACGACCAGAACAACCATAGCTAACAGCGAAACGGCAATGAGCAGGCGAATGAAACGATTGGTATACATTTTGATCTCCTTTTTGGTTCAACAAGTTATAATGTTTTCAGAAACCCGAGTTGGTCTCTAATATGCCCATACTTTAGCAAATTGTTCTTCCGATTTGGTGACAAAAAATGTCACAAAAAGTGACACTTATTCGTAATCTGAAGCGAACCTGTTTATTTGGAAAATGATGCAAGAACAACATTCTTTTGGCTACTGGCTCAGGCTCAAGAGAAAGGCGCTTGATCTCACCCGCGAAGCTCTGGCTGATCGCGTCGGGTGTTCCGTATCAACCATTCGCAAAGTTGAAGATGAAGTACGGCGTCCCTCCGCACAGATCGCCGAACTTCTGGCTGAAATCTTCAAGATTCCCACAACTGAAAGAACAGCCTTTTTGCGGTTTGCGCGCGGCGACTGGAGTTCTGCTCCCAGCCTGGGGGACGAAGAGGCCCCCTGGCGCGTCTTAACACCAGAAATTCCCCAACATCCCCGTTCGAATTTGCCGGCAACCTTTACTTCCTTAATTGGACGGGATAAGGATATTGCGGCTGTCCAGGACTATTTGACCAATCCAGATATCCGCCTGGTCACCTTGATCGGCGCGCCGGGAATCGGGAAGACGCGCTTGAGTATCGCGTCAGCGAGGGAGTCACCGGCCGAGTTCTCCGATGGTGTTTTCTTTGTCGCGCTGGCTCCGCTGGATCAGCCATCCTTGATACCTTCTGCCATTGCACAAGCGCTTGGGTATGTTGAAAAAAGTGACTTGCCTGCCGAGAAACGTCTCATGGAGGGCATCGGAAACAAACGAATTCTGCTTGTGTTGGATAACTGCGAGCACCTCATCGAAGATGTAGCTCCACTCGTCGCCTCCCTCCTTTCAGCCTGCTCCCGCTTAAAAATCCTCACCACCAGCCGCGAAGCGCTAGGAATCCCTGGAGAATGGCTTTATTCGGTACCTGCACTGGATATGCCAAAAGAGCACTCCATCGTTGACGTAGAAACCGTTTCGGAGTTTCCAGCTCTGGTGTTGTTTGCCGAGCGTGCCCGCGCAGCTCGTTCCGATTTTGCACTGAACGCCGAAAACATCCGGGCCGTCGCATCCATCTGCTCACAACTCGATGGATTGCCATTAGCCATCGAACTGATTGCCGCGCGCGTCAAGACGTTATCCATAGAGCAAATCGCTGCACGGCTCGATGACCGTTTCGCATTGTTAACCAGCGGTAGTCGAATCGCGCCCTCACGACAACAAACATTGCGCGCGACCCTCGATTGGAGCCATGAGCTGCTGACACAAACGGAAAGAGAACTTTTTCGGCAGCTTTCGGTCTTTGTTGGTGGTTTTACATTGGATGCGCTCGAATCGGTGGCGCTACTGGATTCAAATCAATCAATTCTCGATGCGCTTTCACGCCTCGTGGACAAATCACTGCTGCTCGTCGAACAGCAAGATCAACCACGTTATCGGTTTCTTGAGCCAATCCGTCAGTATGCCAGAGATAAACTGAATGAGACCAGAGGATCGAACTTGATTCAAGATCGTCATCTTAATTACTACCTCCGCGTCGCGGAGGAGGCAGAGCCGTACTTATTTGGCGCCGTGCAACAGGACTGGAAGAATCGATTGGAGTTGGACCATGATAACTTGCGGGTCGCGTTGGCATGGTCGCTTGAAAGCAATCAAGTCGAAGCGGGACTGAAATTGGCAGGGGCGCTGGCATGGTTCTGGCACGGTAAGGGTCATTTAAGCGAAGGCAACCTATGGCTGGAGAAAATCCTTGCATCTGGCATCGGCAACCAGGGAAAGGAGAGAGCGAAAGCGCTGCGCGCATCATCCATCCTATCAACAGGTACAGGCGATTACACTCGAGCCAGAGCCTTTGCAGAATCAAGCATTAAGTTATATCGAGAAATTGGAGACAACCAAGGTGCAGGCTTAGTGCTTGCTGACCTGGGTGCAAGCCTTCACTGGGACGGCAAGGAAGAGGAGGCAATAGAGTCGCTCGAAGAGAGTTTGCGCCTGCTTCGGGCAACTGGAGAGCGCTGGGGGATCGCCTACACACTCCTCTGGTTGGGCGATACGTGGTTCAGGATGGGAGATATTGAGCGCGCCGCCACAAGCTGGGAAGAGAGTCTGCGCCTCACCCAGAAGTTGGGGGATGACTACCTGATGGGTTGGTCGCTTGGTGGTTTGGCGGATGTGGCGCGTCTGCGCGCTGATTACAAGCGTGCAACAGGAATGTTTAAAGAATCCCTGTCCCTGTATCTGAGTTCAGGAAATAAATTCGGCCCACCGTTCTCCATGGAAGCGCTGGCATTGGTTGCCGTTGCGCTAGGGGATGCGAAGCGAGCGGCGCGTCTTTGGGGTGCCGCATTCGCCTGGCGCGAAGCGATCAACGAGCCGCTCCCCCCGACCTATCAGAGGGACTATGCTCCCTCTATTACCCAGGCGCGTACTCAACTTGGGGAGGAAGTTTATACGTCCGCATGGTCGGAAGGCCACGCGATGTCACCCGAACAGGCTATCGCCCTGGCGTTAGGGGAATAAATGCCCCCTGAACAAGATGAATTTCAAATGGCAACCGAAGATTTCCAATCAGCACGGTAGACGCTTAGGTGAAAAACAGGGCAAGCTGTAAAGCCTGTCCCGCTCTAGGTCTCATGCAAGTGGAACATATCGTTTACCTCGATTCTCCCATCCGTTTGAAAAGCAAAGTCACCAGGCTCGCCGCCGTTGCAAAGTATATCGCCCAAACCATGTTGGCATATATGCCCACCTTATCGCCGATCTCTGTCCCTGCTTCGTTGACAGGCAGGGAGATCGCGGGAATGACCAGCGTGGGGATGATGAACAACACGCCGTTCATGATGAACAGCCATTTGATCCAGCTTTCAAGTTTTCCTCCTGAAAAGACGAATCCCGCCGCGAGCGTTGCGGCGCACATGAACACATACCCGAGCATATCCTGCGCAAACAATGGCGTGCCGGGAATGAACACAAAAGGCTGGAGCACGTTTTCCGCCATGTGCAGGTTGTTGTTTTGGATCACGGTCAGTTGGATGTAATAACTAAGCGCGCACATCACGGCGTAAATGGTCGCGAACGAAATCCCCAGATGACTCCAGATTTTCTTCTCTTCGGGTGAATAATAATGAATTGCGATCATCATCGCAACGAACGTCGGTGCGAGCAGAAAAGAGGACGCAAACATCAAGCTCTCGTTCGGCAGTACCAGTGAGATGAAAAACAAAATCGTCTCAAACGTCACCAGCGCGGCAGACCAAAACCCGAACTGGTATACAGAATTGCTTCCCTTGTAAATTGCTCTTTCAGTGGATTGTTGTCTCATTATCCTTGCTCCTTTGGCTTTGATGATTTTTCTACGAAATGGATGTGGACTGGTTGCAGGCTGTGATAATGACTTTCTCCGCTTCTTTCTGGACCTCGAACCTGTGCGGCGCGAATCTGCATTTCCTCCACTGACAGAGGAGGTAAATGCCTTTGATAACGGGATCAGGTGGAGGGGTGGAAAGAGGCGAGTGCTTTTCGTCAGCGATCACGCGCCCATTGGTTTGATCGCTTTCAGTTGCTGATTATAAATGTTGTCTTCCCTGGAACATATCAGATCGGTTCCGCAAATGCCAACACATATCCATCAGGGTCGAGGCTGTATGCGGCGCGATGTCCCCAATCTCGTTCGGACAGTTCGCTTAGTTCGGTTGCGCCAGCATCGAGGGCGCGCTGGTGATATGTTTGTGGTGCGTCAACCATCAAGTACAGTTCAGCACGAGGAATTCCATCTCCTACTGAAGGATCGGGGAGCCGTTCACCCAGCAATCGCTGGATTCCCGATTGCGGCATCAATCCCAAAATGCAATCATTGGATAGGGTGAACTCAGTCATGCCGGGCACATCGAGAGACGGTTCGTGATTCAGCACACGCGAATAAAAGGCTGTGCTGTACGCCTGGTCTTTGACGAAAAGGATGAAGTGGGCTTTGGGCATATGTGATTCCATGAGTGACCTAATCACCTGCATGAATGAGCTCAACTTCCCGCAATATAACGGATTGGACCCAATTACTGCAATGAATAGCTGATGCCAATATTACCCTTTGTGAACTTCAATAACAACTTTCCCCTGGGCGTGCTCTTCCATAAGATACCGCAGTGCTTTAGGAACCTCACTTAACGGATAAGATCTATCGATAACAGGTACGACTTTACCGGCTTCAAGAAGCTCTCCCATAAAAACCAAATCCTTCTGGTTTGTGTGCGCCAACAAGAACCCTATTTTCTTGCCTCCGATCCTCGACAACAATGGCCCCAGAATTAACCCTTGGAGAACTTGAAACATGGGACCGCCGAGCACGACACAAATTCCGCCAGGACTCAATGCGCGCCTGTAGTCCAGAATCGGGCGGTATCCGTTAACGGCCAGAATCAAGTCAAAATGCCAACCAATTTTGGTGAAATCTTCTCGCGTGTAATCAATGATATGGTCCGCCCCAATGGAGCGCACCATATCCAGGTTCCGCGGGCTGCATAGGGCAGTTACTTCTGCTCCGAAGGCTTTAGCAAGCTGCACGGCAAATGTACCCACGCCGCCAGACGCCCCATATATAAGAACCTTTTGCCCTGGCTGAATCTGTCCTCTGTCACGAAGAGCCTGAAGCGCGGTGAATGCCGCCACAGGGACAGCGGCGGCTGCTTCAAACGATACATTGGCCGGCTTCAGCGCTAATTTAGTTTTACTGGCACACACATATTCGGCAAACGCACCCGAGGCTACACCGAATACCTCATCTCCCGGCTGAAACTCCGTGACATTGCTGCCAACTGCCTCAACCCGCCCAGCGATGTCAGTGCCGAGCTTCGGGTCTTTGGGTTTGAGCAGCCCGCCTATCCCACCCATCAAGCGGATAAAGATCGGTGACATCGTGAAGGGCCGCCACTCGAGTGCATTTACTGATGCCGCATGAACTTTGACCAGCACTTGATTTTCAGTCGGGGTAGGTTTTTCGATCTCTGTGAGCTGAAGAACTTCCGGTGGCCCGTATTTTGTCTGTAGAATTGCTTTCATTGAGGTCTCTCCTTATGCTTGTTTTGATTCGAATATTTTTAGATTACATCAGGCAGATTCAGTCGCACGTTTATCCCACTGTTCGACGTTTACACCTTTAATCAACAGCCATAGGATGAATAACAGTTCCCCCCAGGATGTAAAGAAAATAATACTCACGTTGTAACCGAGAAATGCTGCAAAACTTTGTATGACATAGCCAAAACATCCAATCATCAACAAGATACCTAGAATTCTGGGGAGGAAACCCGACTTGAAGACTAGATAACCCATGGGAAATAGCCATAGACCCCAGAATATCTGGGCGATATTAAGTCCCTGAGTGTGCAACCTAAGAAAAGACTTTGCCTATCGTATGCCCTTTTCAACATGACGAGTCCCAATGATCGTGCGCGCCCTGTTGCGGCTTATTGTCTAGTCGAATTGTGATTATTGTTCTGTTAATGCTAGTTGTAGTCCCAGGCCAATAAGAATGCTGCCGGCGATACGTTGGAATAATTGAGTGTATTGTGGTCGGTACATTAGCCATCTTCCAATTGTTCCAGAAGAATATCCAACGATTAGCAAGAAACACAATCCAAAGCAGGCAAACGTTACTCCCAAAATAACCATTTGCAATGTTATGTGGCTGCTTCCTTTATCAACAAACTGAGGCAGGAAGGCCAAAAAGAAAATGGCGATTTTCGGATTGAGGACATTTGATAAAACGCCTTGCCAGAAGAGCGCACTGGACTTCGTGAGTGGCGCAGGTGTTTGTAGACTAAAAGTGCTCTTATCTCGCCAAGCCTTGATACCGAGGTAAAGTAAATAGACTGCGCCAGTAAACTTAACTAAAAGAAAAGCGAAGGCCGAAGTCTGAAGAATTAGCGTTAGCCCAAATGCAGCGGCGGTGGTGTGAACTAGAATCCCGCAAACTACACCGATTGCGGACACTATACCCGCTCTGCGTCCGTGAGCCATTCCGCGGGTAATTACATAGAACATGTCAGGACCCGGGGCAAGGATCAGGGCCCATGAGACTCCGACGAACAAGGCAAATTTGGCTGGGTCAATCATCATCAACTGTTATTTTGCATACCTATCAAGTAACGCTGTCAATCGGTAGAGACTTTATGGGGTCGCGGTAACTGTGGGGAGACAGAGTGGCGGCGGGGTTGGGGTCGGTGCATGAAATGAAAAAATATTATTAGCTTCTCGGCTCTCGACAACTTGGTTGGTTACATCCGCAGTTGCCTCATATTGCCCGCTCGGGGCAGTACCCGTGAAATGCAGCTCAATAGATTGACCAACTTGTAGGCCGTAATTCACCTCTTGGAGAATACCATTCAAATCGACAAAGAAAGACCCGGTATTAGCGGAACCGATATTTTTGATTTGTACACGAATCTCATAGGGTGAATAGGCGTTCACACAGTTACCTTGTCTTCCTTCCATTTCGAGATACATGAAGTTGATGATCAAATCGGGCAGTGATGGGCGGTCTGATTCGCTTGCCGCCTGGATCAATGGTGAAGAAGGCGAAGATTCGGATGCTGTTGGATTCAAGGGAGGCTTGGGTTTTGGGGCGCAAGCCACAATCGCGAGAATCAGCAATCCGAGAACGCTGTGTATTCCAAGACTTCTCATGGGCTCTATAAAGCCTTTCATCCATTATATATGCAAGGAATTCGATGCGAACTAACCATAATGCAGAGAGCGTTGAGTGGGTAATCTTATTGATTTAGAGAATTATGGCTGAGTTGGACATCTCCTTCCACCTTTGTGTATTTACACCTTTTATAAGAAGCCACAGGATTTGCGATATGCTGCCAATAAGGGCGATGACCAGGATGTAGGGCAATAACTGATTTCCAATCGGTGGATAGATGAAGGTCAGCCAACCCAAGCCGCCTATCATCGAAAGCACTCCCAATACCTTCGGCCAGAAGGTGGATTTGACAATGAGATAGCCGTTAAGAAAGGTGGAGAAGCCAAAAAATGGAAGCGCCATTCCGGCGGCACGATCATTCACGTTAAGCAAGAGGAGCGCCAACGCCTGCAACTGCTCGACGCTAAATACATTCAGGTAACGAATATCTCCCAGGACGAGCAGGGGAGCGATATAAAAGAGGCGGCTCAAGGTCTTGATGATACATCCAACAAGTCCAAAGAACAGCGCCAGCAAAGAGACACTCCTGCTTACCGGCTTAAGCAGGATATAGAAGAGTACGGTCATGGCGATTTGGGAGGACATTTCAATGAGGTAGATTGTGAAACCCAATTGGAACAGGTCCTTCTGGTTCAGGATGTTCATTGCTGTAGCCGCAGCGTTGCCATTTACCACAATCGCGCCGCTGATGAATATCTGGGCAATTATGCCCGCGGCGATGACCGTCAGGTAGAGTATTCCAGCAGTGCGCGAATGGATTTGTGGCGATACTCCAGATGTATGCGTTGTCATTTGATTTTCTCCTTTTTAGCGATCCATTTGGCTATTTTTGCTGCCAGACTTCCCATTTTCCTGTTCCGTTTACCGGCAAGCCTTCTCCCAACCACTCATACAACGAACCATCGTATACGGCAACGTTGTCATGCCCGGTCATTAAGTGCGCCACAGCATTAATTGTCGCCGCGATCCCGCCACCGCAGTAGGTGATGATGCGTTTATAGTTCGACATTTCTTTTAGGCGAAGCGCTAGCACATCATTGGGCAGGAGGGTATCAAACCCTTGTTTCATGTCTCCTTGCATCAAATCCATACATGGGAGGCAAATCGAGTCTGGGATGTGTGACGCTTCATAGCTCACGAGCGGTAATACATCAACTATGGCTACATCATTATTCTGCATGGATTCCAAAATTTCTTCTTTGCTGGCGAACATGTTGGGTCTGAAGCGACTCTTAAAGACGGACGGTTCATACTGACGGGTTGCCTGCTCGATGTTTCCCCCGGCATTTTTCCACGCGGACAGCCCTCCGTTGAGAACGCGCACATTATTGTGGCCTGCATAATGGAGAACCCACCAGGCGCGCACTGCGTAGGGAAGCATTCCACACGCATAAACAATGACTTCCGCCTCATTGGAAATTCCGGCATTGCCGATTGCCTCAGAAAGCTCGGCTTCAGGTAGTATCGTGATTGAATAAGGGCTGTTGAGGTCTGAAAATCTCTCATGATCAAAATATACTGCGCCGGGGATATGCCCCTGCCGATACATATCATCTGTAATTGTTGCGTCGTAGATTCGGATATTTTCATTTTCAGCCAATTTCTTCAGCAGTTCATCTGCCTCAATTAATATGCTGTCTCGATTCATGGTTCAATTTCCTTTCTTAATTTGTTTGGTTCAGTTGATTAGGTTGCAGAGGTCTTGGGCGCCGCAACTCCCTTGATGAGCAGCCACAGCGCGAATGTCACTTCGAACACCAACATTGGCAGCCACACAATCCAGGTGATCGATGCCGACCAGCTCATAGCTCCACCGAACAGTCCGGCGAGTTGCAAGGGAAGGATCACCACCAGCAGAACCGAGGCAACCAGACCCAACCAGGCCAGGGCGATGGGAATCAGCCGTCCACGGAGAAGAAGCCAGCAGAAGAGTGTGCTGCCCACCGCGAAGAAGATCGCGCTCTCACCATGGACGGCTTCCATGATGCGGCAGGTCAGTGCCAATAGCGCCAGAGCAGGTCCTTGCTCGCGCGTAATCATGTAAAGCGTCACGCCCAGAACCAAGGCTGAGAAGTTTAGGAGCAGGGAGAGTAAATCGGCCACCTGTGACTGGTCGGGCAGTGCCATACTGGAGATGCCGGCTATGATGTAGAAGAGGAATGTGAAACCGGCGATACTTGCATATATACGATGTGATGCTTCCGAATTTTTCATGATTTGGTCTCCTTTTTGTGTGTTTAATTGAAATTCTTTAATCGGCGCAACCTGCGACATCGTACCCGAATGGGTAAATCTGCGGATTATTTCCGATACTGTCTAGTACATATAACGTCTATCTGCTTTGTTTTATATGGTAATGACGACATTTCCCTTTTTATGTCCCTGCTCAACATAGCGATGCGCCTCAACCATCCGTTCCAATGGATAGCGTCTATCAATAACCGGTTTTATCTTTCCCGCTTCAACCAGCTCCTTGAGTAAAATTAAATCTTCAAACTGAAACTTTGGACTGCCATCATCGACTGTTATATGTTTCCCATTCGACGTTAGCGCATTTTCGCACTGTAATTTTGCTTTTCTTTTTCCAACAGCATTAAAGATAAAGTCATAACGTTCGCCTCTCGTTGTAAAATCCTCTTGTGTGTAGTCAATGACTGTATCGGCTCCCAGAGATTTCACCAGTTCCAAATTTGTCGTGCTGCAAACCCCGGTAACGGTTGCTCCAAAGTATTTGGCTAGCTGTACGGCAGCAGTACCAATTGCGCCAGAAGCGCCATAGATCAAAACTTTTTGCCCGCTTTGGATGTTTCCCTTTTTCAGAAAATGCAGGGCTAACATTCCCCCATAGGGAATTGCGGCGGCTTCCTCATAGGTTACATTGGACGGTTTCAGTACGATTAGACTATCTTCAGGCAGGCACATATATTCGGCATAAGCACCCCAGCGCGGCCGAAAAACGGATTTGATGGTAAACCCAAAGACCTGATCGCCTGCTTTGAATTGCTTTACGTTTTTGCCCGCCAATTCAACATCCCCAGCCAACACCCCGCCTAATATGGGATTTCTTGGTTTGTTAAAACCCAGCAACAGGCCGGCCATTAATCCCTTCAGCTTCCGAGCATTAGGATTCAGTCGCCGCATGATACAGTCGCTGGCAGTCACTCCTGTCGCGCGGATTTTTATGAGCACTTCATTATTTTTAGGGGCAGGTTTTTTCACCTCTTGGAGTTGAAGAACCTCCGGTGGGCCATATTTTGTGCATATGATTGCTTTCATGAGTATTCCTCCAGTGTTGTTTTGATTTGACGATAAGAAATTTTGAAATATTGATAAGTTTCTGAATAGCTTCGCTTCAATTTTCTGCCTGACAGTTGATACGCCTGCCTGACCGGGCCCAACGCGATTGACCGAGAGCAGGGGAATTCCCAAGTCACGCACTTTTTTGAGCAATCCATGCAACGCGGCCTGGTCAACTAACGGCCCGGTCAGAAGCGTATCGCCGTTGTCTTGCAGAGTAATGGTCAGGCCGTCAAACCAATCTGTCCATTGATGGCTCAGATGGCCTTCGATCTTGATTTGATAGACCATGGATTGACTCGGGTCAGAGTTTGGGTTGAGGTTGTTTGACATGATCCTGTACTTGATGTGGCCCGTCTTATGCGTCTGTGCCACTTGCTCAATGTACAAGGAGTCTATCTGCGTAAGGTGTTAGCAGATAGACACGAAAGTGTTGTTTGGGGTGTTGTTTGGGTGTTAATGAGAGGGAGCGTTAATTTCTTTATGTCCCCGTTGCGAATAATTCTTTAATTTAGCGTCAATAATGGATAAGGGAATGTGTCATGCTGAGCGCCGCTTTTCAGGCGCGAAGCATCTCGTGACTTACTTTCGAGACCCTTCAGTCGCTGAAAAGCGCTCCTTCAGGGTGACACAACGGCCTAATTCCAGGTGCTAAGCACGCTAAGTTTTAGAGTTTTTCTTCGCGATCTTTGCGGGCTTCGCGGTTCATTTTTGGTATTTTTACAGCAAACCCAGCTCGCGGGCGCGGGCAACAGCTTCGGTGCGTCTTTGCACTTGCAGTTTGTCAAAGATTTTCCGATTATGCCCTTTAACAGTATCCAGTGCCAGAAAAAGCTGTTTGCCAATCTCGTCGTTTGAGAGTCCCTGGGCGATGAGTTGCAGTACTTCCAACTCACGTTGACTCAATGGCTCAGTCAAAGGCTGGGCCAAGGATGGGTTAGGCTTGTCTTGACTCTTTAATTTCTCAACTTCAAATGCAGCCAGCAGTTTACCTACATAGTCCGGCATCATCCCACGGGCAGCTGCTTCGGACAATAGTTGAGCTATCGGCAATCCTTCATCAACAAAGATACGGATGAAACCGCCCGGCTCTGCCAATGTCAGCGCCTCACCCAGCAATTGCACAGCCCGATCAGTTTCGCCCTGCGCATGATACGCGACCACTTGTAGGATCATCAGCTTGAGCCGTTCATCCTGCCAGTTCTTTTCATCTACCTGTTGACGCAACGGCTCCAGCACGGCTAAAGCTGATGGTGGGTCTCCCTGCGCCAGATGTACCCGCGCCTGGCTGATTGGTAGGTTGTGCGTCTGAGCCAGTTGCATTGCTGCATCCAAATTGCCCTGGCGAAGCAAGATCAGCACTTGTGCGGCAGCAACTTCAGGGATGCGATGTACAAAGTTCTTCTGGCGCGCGGACTGATTAGCCTGAGCCAGCATAGCAGCCGCGCCATCCACATCACCCTGGGTCAGTTTGAGGCGGGCAAGAAACACCTCGCAGATTATGAAGCGGTCAATCACGCTTTCATATTGCCGCGCCAGGTGGAGGCTCTGTTGCCCATACTGTTCAGCAGCATCCAGATCATTCCATTCATAGAATATGCGGGCCAGGCCAAGATGCGCTTCGTTGATAATCTGAAGTGGCTGGTCACCCGTCAATTGCAGCACACGCTGATAAGTCTCCGCCGCTTGAGGCAGCTGGTTATCTGCTTCCTGCACGTTGCCCAGGCCGAGTGTCGCTAATATGGTAATGAAGGTAGCCCTGCCTGCCTGGCTGAGAGAGATGGATTCATTAAGAGCCTGGCGGGCTGCGGCACGATCTCCCTGGAACAGGTAGGCAACCCCCAGCGTCCAGTTAGCGCTGGCGCGGGTAGGCAGGTTGTCGGGCGGCAAATGCTCAAGTGCCCTGCGTGACTCAGTAATGACGACAGGCGCCTGATACTTTGTGAGAGCCAATACAGCCCTGGCAGCGGCGATTTGTCCGGTAAGGCTTCGGGTCTTATTGTCCGCCTCGACCCCTTGCAGGGCGGCTTCAGCAGCATCTAGTTTTTCTCCCACGCCGGTTGTTTGACCACTAATCAACAGCAGCGAGGCATGCCTCCACCACAACGAGGGCCTGGCATTCATCACAGTTGTTGGCAGCGACTCCAGCCAGTCTAATATGGTGGTCACCGCGCCGCGAAGATGCAGGGGGATTCCCCGGCCTTGAATGAGACGCTCGGCGCGCTCAATATCATTCCCAGCAGCCGCATGATGAAAGGCTTCAAGGTCAAGGCCATTGTCTTCATACCACTGGCTCGCCCGGATGTGTAATTCGCTCACTCGGATATCTGAATCCGCTGTCCCTGAGGCTGAGGCGAGGCTTTGATGCAGACGCTGCCGCAGCAAATCGGCAAAGAGATGATGATAGCGATACCAACGCCGCTCGTTATCCAACGGAATGATAAACAGGTTGACGCTTTCGATATATTCCAGGGTTTTCTGCCCGGACGTAGAAGAGTCAAGCAGAACAGCATCGCAAAGCGGACCGCACATGCGGTCAAGAATAGATGTGTGAAGCAGGAAGGTCTGGATGTTTTTAGGCTGCTGGTGCAGGACTTCTTCGACCAGATAGTCCATCACGAAATGGTGGCTGCCTGTGAAAGATTTGATGAAGCTGGTAACGTCTTTGTACCCCTGCATTGAAATTGCGGCTAATTGGAGGCCGGCAATCCAGCCTTCGGTTCGGTCTTCCAATGCGGCGATGTCTTCTGCCGAGAGGTTGAGCCCCATCACCTGGTTGAGAAACCCAACGGCTTCGGAGAGGGTAAAACGCAAATCTGTGACTCGCAGTTCGGTCAACTGGCCTTGGGCGCGTAAGCGGGCCAGGGGTAGATCTGGGTCTTCACGCGTGACGATGACCAGGTGCATTTGCGGAGGCAGGTGCTCGATCAGAAAGGTGAGGGCAATGTCAACAGAGTTGTTGTCAACCACGTGGTAATCGTCAAGCACGAGGATGAAATTATCTGGGATGGTAGTGATCTCATTGAGCAGGGTTGTCAGAATCGATTCGGTTGGCGGCGGCTGTGGAGATTGAAGCGCACTTAATACCCCTTCTCCAATATTCGGCTTAAGTGTTTGCAAAGCAGCTACAAGGTAAGTCAGAAAACGTGCAGGGTCGTTATCCCCTTCGTCCAGAGAAAGCCAGGCCACTTGATTTACGATTTTGGATTTTGGATTGACGATTTGTCTCTCGTTGGCGGCATCCAATCGTAAATCGTCAATCGTCAATCGTAAATCGCTAACCCAGGCGCTGACCAGCGTGGTTTTACCAAAGCCGGCAGGGGCAGAGATCATGGTCAGCTTGCGGCGCAGGCCTTCATTCAATCTTTCGATAAGGCGGGGGCGTGAGACAATTTTAAGCCGAGGCGGGGGGAAATAAAGCTTAGTGGCTAAAATTGGCAGAGACATGGATTAATTATAAGACAAACATACTCTAAAATTCAAAACGCGGTTTTTTGAGGTGCCGCAGACTGGCGATCATGATCAAATTTTCCCGGTCAGACTGATCGACTGCCGCAACGCCAAATCCGTTTACGTCTTCCATTTTAGGACTCCTTTATTTAGTGGTTCTGTTCCACAGTAATGACTATTTTTCCTTTGGCGTGTCCTTCTTCAATGTAGCGGATCGCTTCGGCAGTCTCACTTAATGGATAAACTCTATCGATCACGGGGACGACTTTGCCGCTTTCAAGAAGTTCCTTGATAAAAAGCAGATCTTTTTTGTTTGAGTACGCTGTCTTCATCAAACCGACTTGCTTCCCGCCAAAAAGTATAAATTGGAACAAACGTGATAGGGATGTAAACCCGGCGACGGAACAAATTCCATTGGGAGTTAATGCGCGCTTGTAATCTGCCACCGAACGATTTCCCACAGCATCAAAGATCAGATCATATTGTTTGCCGTTTTTTGTAAAATCCTCCTGGGTGTAATCGATGACATGGTCTGCGCCAATCGAGCGCGTTATATCCAGTTTGCTTGTGCTGCAAACGCCGGTTACTTCAGTCCCGAACGATTTGGCGATCTGCACTGCAAACGTACCCACACCACCAGATGTACCATTGATCAATACTTTTTGTCCGGCCTGAATTTGTCCTTTATCACGCAGACCCTGCAAAGCAGTGAACGCCGCTAAAGGAACAGCTGCTGCCTGCTCGAATGTCATGTTGGCTGGTTTCAACGCCAATGCATCTTCAATGCTGCATACATATTCTGCGAAAGTACCAAACCCATCCAAAGGCAATTCACCGAACACATCATCTCCCACCTGAAATTGCGTTACGTTTTTGCCGACCACTTCAACACGCCCCGCCAGGTCTGCGCCAAGTCTGGGATTTTTGGGCTTGAAAAATCCATTGGAGAGGCGGGCCAGGAACGGTTCGGCTCGCATGGTATGCCAGTCAGCAGCGTTTACAGATGCTGCGTAAATTTTGACCAGGATTTCATCGTCTTTGGGTGTAGGTTTTTCTACATCCTTGAGTTGAAGAACATCCGGTGGCCCGTATTCTGTGAATAGTATGGCTTTCATGATTCTCCTTATTGCTAAAATGCTGCCTTCAAACTAATTCTTTGTTTACGCACTTCATCACAAAAAGTTTCCATAAGGGACTGTGCAACAATTAGATCATTAGACAAATACACCTTCAGCTTTTTAGCTGAAGGTGTATTTGTCTTGTGCGTTGACAATTTGTTTTTCACCCCCGTTTTTTATACGTCCTCATCGCAAAGACATAAGCCACGAGCATAATCCCGACGCACCACGCAAGCGCGCCCCATATATCATTGCCCACCGGCTGATTTGACAGCAGCGCACGGATGGCGTCCACGATCGGGGTCACCGGCTGGTTTTCGGCAAAGGCGCGAACAGCCGTCGGCATCGACTCGGTCGGTACAAACGCCGAGCTGATAAACGGCAGGAAGAGCAGCGGATAGGAGAAAGCAACTGCACCGTCCATCGATCTTGCGGACAGCCCGGCAGTCGCCGC
>NZ_JBXMTI010000003.1:0-76448 GCF_057083605.1 Candidatus Villigracilis sp.
CGCCGTCCCCGGCGCCGGGGACGGCGCGGGATCGGTAAGATATAATTTCATTCATGACTCGCATTTGCATCACACCCTTCGTGCAAGGGACAGGCGGTATGGCATCCTTTCGTTTGAAATTTGAACAGGGATTAAAAACACGAGGGATCGAATCCACTTATGATCTTTCAGCGAACTCTGACGCGATCCTCGTCATCGCAGGCACTCGCTTCCTACCTGACCTGAAGCGGGCCCGGCGACGAGGCATTCGCGTCGTCCAAAGATTGGACGGGATCAACTGGGTGCAGCGCGTCCGTTGGACGGGCCCGCGTTATCACATCCGCGCGGAGTATGGGAACTTTATGCTTTCGTTGATTCGCAAACGTTTTGCTGACCGTGTCGTTTATCAAAGCCAGTTCATTCGCAAATGGTGGGAAGATTGGTACGGCATTGCAAAAGCACCAGCTTCCGTTATCATCAACGGTGTGGATTTGGATTTTTATTCGCCAAATGGAACAAATGAACGCCCTCAAAATATTTTCCGCATGTTGTTATTGGAAGGCAGCCTTGCAGGCGGATTGAATGCGGGTTTGTTCCATGGTGTAGCTGTAACTGAAAGACTCGCTGAAAAATTTCCAATGGAAATAGTTGTAGCGGGCAAAGTGGATGACGCCACTCAGCAAAAACTGAAAAGCAAAGTGCCTGTGGAATTTTTGGGCACAGTTCCGCGTGAGCAGATCCCACAACTTGCGTGGTCATCGCATCTCATGTATTGTGCGGAGGTCAACCCGCCCTGCCCCAATTCTGTGATTGAAGCGCTGGCTTGCGGACTGCCTGTCATCGGGTTTGACAGCGGCTCGCTAAAGGAGTTGGTCACACAGGATGCGGGTCGTGTCGCTCCATACGGCACAAATCCCTGGAAGTTGGAGACGCCAGATATTGCAGCACTGGCTTTGTCAGCGGAAGAGGTGCTCTCGAAACAGGATCAATTTCGGGCGGGGGCACGGAGGCGCGCCGAGGCTGAGTTTGGACTCGATAAGATGGTCGATTCGTATTTGAAGGTTCTGCTGGAGGATTAGGTCATGGATCAGGAAGTTCACGAATTTTTATTGAAGCACTTGCAGGGTATCATGAGCAATGACATTGCTTCGTATCATGAAACAACGGCGGAAGACCTGACATTGTATGAATGGTGGGTGACACCGCATCGCCTGGATGGTCTGCCCTTCCACGAATTCATGATGACATCCAACGCAGAGCGCGGTTCTGTTTTTGGCGCGGAAGAGAAGGGCAAGACTCGTTTTGATCTGTCGAATTTGTTGATTCAACGCTATGGCGATACTGCGATTGCGAGTTATACCTTGTTGATCAGCACATCGTTGCCCGAAGGGGTGAAGGTCGCCGCACATAACGAAAGCCGCGTGATGGTGAAAACGGATGGCGCGTGGAAAGTTGTGCATGTACATAAATCGCCTGCGTATTCCGCGCCGCATGTTGGGTAAAGGTCGATGAACTTCAAAGGAAAACTTGGTTTACAGCAGCGCGTGCTTCCCAGTTATCGCGTTCCGTTCTTTGACTTGCTGGCGGAGCGATGCGAAGGCGGCATGAGTTTATTTGCAGGTTTGCCTCGTCTCGTTGAGATGATCGCGAGCGGGAAGACCGAGATCGCACAATATACGGAAGCGAAAAATATTCATCTGTTTGGCGGCGCATTTTATCTTTGTTATCAACAGGGCTTTATTAAATGGCTTGAAGAAACAAACCCCGATGCCTTGATCGTGGAAGCGAATCCACGTTATCTTTCCACACCTTCGGCCGTGAAGTGGATGCACTCGCGCGGACGAAAAGTGATCGGCTGGGGGTTGGGCGCAAAAAGCCCCTCTCCCATTGGGAGAGGGGTTGGGGTTAGGGACCGTTTCATCAACCAATTTGACGCCATGCTTGCATACAGTCAACGCGGCGCGGAGGAATATGCCGTGCTTGATTTCCCGCGCAAAAAGATCTTTGTGGCGCATAATTCGGTGTCGGCGAAGCCGACGTCAAACGTTCAACGTTCAGCGTTCAACGTTCGACCAACGCTCTTATTTGTAGGACGATTGCAAGCTAGAAAACGTATTGATTCTTTGTTGCGTGCTTGTGCTGAATTGGGATCGAATCCGCGATTGATGATCGTTGGCGATGGGCCGGAGCGCGCGGCGCTTGAGTCGTTTGCAAAGGATGTTTATCCATCGGCGGAATTTATTGGCGCAAAACATGGTAAAGAGTTGAAGCCGTATTTTGAACAAGCAGACTTATTCGTTTTACCTGGCACGGGCGGACTGGCTGTGCAGGAAGCGATGAGTTACGGCTTGCCCGTCATCGTTGCAAAAGGCGATGGTACGCAAGATGATCTTGTGCGTGAAGGCAACGGGTGGCAGATTCCGCCTGAGGATTATGGCGCTTTGGTTTCCACAATGAAAAACGCGCTATCTGATATAGCGCGTTTAAGAAGGATGGGGCAAGAGTCGTATCGTATCGTTTCAGAAGAGATCAACATCCAAAAGATGGCGGATGTGTTTGTGACGGCGCTGAATTCGGTTAATTGAAGTATGTCGTTGCGAGCGAACTGCGCGAAGCAACCTTACGGCGAATAAAGCCATGAGATTGCTTCGTCGCGAAGAACAAGAGCGCTCCTCGCAACGACATGATATTTACGCTTTCTTCACCAACCCCCCATCTACATAACCTCGTTTATTATTCGTGCCTTTCACGCCCAGCCATTTGCCTGCTTTGCCGATTTTGTCGGCGGCGGTGCTGGCGGCTTCTACCACGGTCAGGCGCGCGCCGCTCTTTTCACTTGAAAGCACCTCGCTTCTCGTGGATGCTGTTTTATAAATTTTCGCTCCCGCCGATTTGACGATGACGCTTAATTTTTGCACTTCGGGTGCTGGCATGGGCTGAGGTGTAGGTGTGGATGATGGAACAGTCGCTTCTGTTGTTGAACTTGGAATTGGTTCCGCCACCGGAGCCGGTGCCACGGTTTGACCTTTTTCCAGATACCATGCGGCTGCGAATCCTTCACGCCCCATCGAGTCACGGACTCGCACCCATTGATTGATTGCTCCCACCTTCGAGGCTCCATCAGTTTCCATCAGTATCAACTCAGTGCCAGGAGGGACGGTGGCGATGATGTTGACCTGGCTGGATGTATCGATGCTGGAGCGGATGTTCAGGCCCAGGGTCACTTCGGCTTTTACGCGGGCGGTGGATTTGCCGCTCGTAGCAGGATCCGTTATCGGCGGAGTCGGAGGCGTTCCCGTTGATGTTGATGAGCCTGGTTGAGCGATCCCTCCACCGGCGGTAAAACATTCATAGATGATGACATGCATGATCGAGCGCTGTAATGGGTTGCCCTGGCTGTATCGCGCCATGAGATAGGTCTTCTTGTTGATGTCAGTTTGATAAGGCCAGGGGTCGAGCATTAGATAATCGTTGCCCTCTTTGGCGTAGAGCACGACCCAATGCGTGAGCAAGCCAGCGGCGGGAGTGCTATCCACCATCACGATCACGGGCTGACCTGCGGCAATGGAGGCGTCGATCAAGCCCAGTGGCGCGTCGGTGCTGACGCAGGAGATATTGCTTTTGACGCTGATCTGCGGGTAGACCTGGCTGACCGAGCCAAAGCGAATGGCCGCACTTGCAAAGCCGTTGACGTTCTTTAATTTCTGATTGAGAGTCTTTGGGGATTCGGGATAGCCATGCCCGCTGACCAGCATGGCCACGCTCGTCAGCGCACAGCCGACGTAACCGATGGTATCGCCGGGATCACCGAAGCCGAGAATATCCTGCTTCCATTGCGGGTCTTGCTGGGAATAGTACACAAGCTGGAATGTCATGGGTCACCTCTCTGGATTTGGAATATCAAGATGAATTGCAACGATTTCATTATGAACATGTCGCTGCGAGGCGTTCTTGTTTTTGCCGAAGCAGTCTCCTCATAATGTGGGATTGCTTCGCCCCGACAGGAGCATTCGGGATAGTATCGGGAAGAGCAAGTGCCCTCCTCGCAATGACATATCGAGAATTAGCTGATTATAAATTGTTTTTCCCTGGTCGCACGTCACTCTGTTATTAAAGCAATCCGGTGGTTGAGTAGGACTGGGTGCTCTTACCAGTCCGTATCGAAACCACCAAATTGTATAAAAACTTAACTTTGATTCTAACTAAAGTGTGGTCTCGATACACCCCTCAAAGAGCATTCGGGGTTACTCGACCACCACCTGATTCGAAAGCATCAGGCAATAAGATTTTCCCCTGCTATAATCATCGTGTCGGAGGAATGGCATGGTTACAAAGGTAAAGCAAATGGATGAAAAAATGCAGGTTAAAAGATATAAAGTCCAATACTCCATTGATGAATATACCTTTCCCAAAGAGGCAAACATCCACGATGTAAGATTTGACGAGAAATTTATTCACGTTGAGTTGACCGACCAGCGTGTGATCTCGATTCCCTTGTGGTGGATTCCCACTGTTCATAACGCAACCATGGAAGACAGAATGAAGTTTGAGATCAATCAAAGCCGCACCATGATTATTTGGGACCCCGCAAAATGTAGTATCAATGATGAGATCAGCATTGCCGATTACCTTGGCCCTGCGCGGGATGAGATTAGGGCAGTATATTCCCCCCGCCCGCCAAAGAGACAAGTTTCAGAAGCAAAAGCTAAACTGGCGAAGAAGAAGAAGTAAAAAATTAATCCCACCGCACGGTGGGATTAATTTTTATTATAAAAAGAATCTGTCTCCTGGTATGGTAAAGACTCTTGTTATATGCTTTGTTAGGGGCGTTTTGCGTAAATATCTGTAATATGTAATTCAGAGGTTATATCATCAACATCATCAGAGTACCGTAATTTATCCCAGAATTGTTCTTTCGCTAGCGAGTTTGTTCCAGTAAGTTCTGATATTTTTGCCCTCTCCTTTGAGCGCAACAGACTGATATTCACAAATCCATTATTAATATCGAAACCGCTGATCGATTCTTCTGCGACTTGGATGTTTTCTCCATTATGGAGATTTGTCGCAATTTTCGTGAAAGAATTTTTGCTTAGATTAAAACTGAACTTTGGCTCATCCGCCGTTTCTCTTACTGTAATCACTCGCTGAATGCGAACATGGTAATAATAAACTTCTGGCTGTTCAACAATATTTATTCTTGGGGTAATAACTGCTTCAACACTTAGGGAGCGTAATTGTAAAGCCTTTAATAATCCCGCATACCCATCGTCAGAAAATAAATCAACCCATTGATACCTTCTTATTCGATCTGGTACTTCGCAATCTTCTAACCTTGCAGGGATGATAAAAATGGTTCCATCAGGCTTTTCATCCGCTATGTCAAGCGCAGATTTAATTTCTTTTTGCACGAAGCCTTCTTTAGTAATTGAGTGTGACGATAAGCAGACAATGACTATATCTGAGTTTCTAACGGCTTTGGGGATTTCAATTTCCCAATTTTGCCCAGGAATCAATTTTTCTTTGTCTAGCCAAGCATCAATTCCATCGTTTACAAGACGTTCGTAAAGTTCTCTTACAGCAGGCTTGTCTCCTGATGCGTAGCATAAAAAAGCACGAAGAGGACGTTTTTTATCTGTCATTATGAATAACCTTTTGAACAATCTTTCTGTGTCTTAAAATAACTAGCGGTTTGCGGTATCGTCTTTATTTAAACAAAACAGCAAACAAAATTGCTCCACCCAAACATACGCCAAGTACAAGGATTAGTGTAATCCAGGGTTTAATGGATACTGCCTGATTTGCTTGTGGTTCGTCCTGAATTAAAGGTTGCTGTTGTCTTTCGGCAAGTGCCTTTTTTATCTTGCTGTCCTGCAATTTTCGTACATATGATGTGATTTGGGATGATGGGGCAAACATATTGGTTTCAAGAACAAATATAGAATCGTCACGAGCACAATAGTAAAGTTCTTTCCAAAGTTCTATTTCAATACTCCAAATCTGTACTGCTTTTTCATAGTTTTGAATATTCTGCTTCCAGTTTTGGAATTCGTTTTTTCTTTGCTCTTGTAGCCATACTTCGCGAAGCGCTGGAACTATGCCAAACGCAATAAAGATGAGCCCTGAGCAAAGTAAAAGTGTTTCTTTACTAAAAATATACCCCAATAAAATAATTAAACCAAGAACAAAAGATGCTATAACACTGGAAGTCACCTGCGATTTGTGCATCGGAGGCTTAGGTTGTATTGGAGCAACTGGTCTATCAGGAGGTGATAACTTTTGCGCTAAAGGTGTATGTGCTTGACTTGCCAAAACTGCTGTCACTTTTTGTACTTTATCATTTCGACTACACTGAGGACATCTTGCAAATGCCTCAAGCAATACAGAACCTGCTTCCCGCCGAATCATATGCTCAGTGCCGCAGTGCTGACAAACTAAGGTGGGCGCGTTGGGTGAAATGCTCAAACTACCACCGCAACTTGGACAAGACATTGTTATAAAGTCATTCATTTATGAACCTCCTTCAATTATCCAATGTTTTAGAGTTCTTTCATCTTGCAAGGGTTGTCTAACCATGATTTATCTAAAGTTATTCTTCAAATTGCCCCGTGCGAGGTGTTATCCCACAAGGGGACTTTACAGACGAACTCTGTATAACAAACTATGTATAGAGATTATACGCCCCTCCGTTTCTAAAACCAATCTTTTTTATTCATCGGCGGTAAGTGTTAAGAATGCCTTCGCTACTTGGGGGTCGAAGTGTTTTCCTGATTCGGATTTGATAAATTCGATGGCTTTTTCTCTTGTCCATGCCTTGCGGTAGGGGCGGTCGGTGGTCAACGCATCCCACACATCCACAACGGCAAAGATGCGCGCAGGCAGTGGAATCTCTTCGCCTTTCAGGCCATGCGGGTGGCCCGTGCCATCCCATTTTTCGTGATGATAACGGGGAATATCAAGCGCGGGTTTCAGGTAGGGAATGGGAATCAGCATTTCGTAGGCGTAGATGGTATGCATGTGCATGATCTCCCACTCCTGCTCGGTGAGTTGATCCGCTTTGTGCAGGATGCCATCCGGTACACCCATTTTGCCGATGTCGTGAAGCAGGGCGCCGCGGCGGATGTGAAGGATGTCCGCTTCGGGAATGCCCATTTGCCGTGCCAGTTTCAAGGTCAGGTCAGTGACGCGTTTGGTGTGGCCTTCAGTCTCATGATCGCGTAAATCCATGGCACGCGACCAGCCTTCAATCGTTGCATCGTAAGATAGCATCAGTTCAAAATTTGTGCGTTGCAGGTTTTCGAATAGCTGGACGTTATCAATGGCGATGGCGGCTTGCCCAGCCAACGTTTCCAAAAAGCTGAACCATTCAGGATCAGAGTCAATTGGAGCGCGTTGGAAGATTTCGAGCACGCCCAGGATTTGGCCTTTGACAATGAGCGGCGCACCGATATACGCTGTGAAGTTTTCTTTGGCGAGGGAGAGTGATTTTGCCAGCTTGCCTTCAGCTTTATTCAAGTCGGGGATATGTATGGTTTTCCTGTTCTCGATAACACGGCCTGCGTAGCCTTCGCCAAACTTTAGCTTTGTGTGGTGGATGGCGTTGGAATGAAAACCGCGGCTGGCAGTGTAGTCCAGTGTCATAGTCACATTGTTGAATAGAAGCACCGAAGCGGCGTCCACTTTGAGTTGAGCAATCACTTCATTCAGTAAAACCTGCAAAGTGGTGCGCAGGTCAAAACTGGAACTGATGGCTTTATCTATGCTGTGCAAGGCATTCAAACGCTCAAGTTGGTTTTTGATCTGTGCTTCGGCCCGCTTGCGTTCGGTGATTTCCTGGTTGATGCCGATGAAGTGGGTAACTTGACCGTTCTGATCCACCAGAGGGGTGATCGTTTCATCCACTGTATAGAAACTGCCGTCTTTTCTTTTATTGACCACCTCAGAATGCCAGACCTTGCCGCTCAGGATCATGTTCCACATGTTTTTGTAGAATGCCAGATCATGAAAACCAGACTTAAGGAAACGCGGATTTTTCCCAATCACTTCATCCATTGTATAGCCAGTTAAGAGTGTATAGGCCGGGTTGACCCATTCGATAATGCCCTCGCGGTTGACAATGATGATGGAGTTCGCCGCCGCATCGAGCGCTGCGCTTTGCAGGTGCAATTCTTCCACCTGGCGCCTCAGTTGTTCCTCAGTCCGCTTGCGTTCGGAAATATCCTCCACCATGGCTTGAATGCAGGGCTTTCCCCTGAAAGTTATCGGTGTTAAAGAAAGCAGGACTTCATAAGGCGTGCCGTCTTTGCGTTTAAACCTGACGGGATACTCTTTTAGGAATCCCTGTTTTTGAACGAGCGCCAGCGCATCCCTTCTTTGTTGTGGATCATAATATAACGCGGCCACATTACCGATCTGCGCTATATCTTCGCGGCTGTAACTGCCCGGTTTCAACATGGCATTGTTATAAACCAGTAAGTTGCCCGCCAGATCAGCCACGCCTATGCCAACCGGCAGGTTATCAAACAGGATGCGAAATTGCGATTCGCTCTCCAGTAAAGCTGTTTTGGTTTGCTCCGGCCTTAATTCCGCTTTGGGCGCAATGCTTTGTCCCCGTTGTGATTTGGTACGTTTAACTTGACCCTTGCCGTTATTCTGGGCCTTCAGTTTTCCCCGGTTAATTTTCGGTTTGACTTTGGGCTTTGTTTCCATAAACTGCTCCTAAGAAGAATAGAAAAAAACAGTATAGAGCATATCCTTCTTTTGGAACAGGATTGCAGTATTCCTTATCGCATCTTGCTGTCTAAACAAATGTATATTCGGTATCAGAATTTGGATCCGCTTTCAACCAAGATCCTTAACGCAAAGTCGCCAAGACGCTAAGGTTTAATATTTTTTCTTTGCGACTCTGCTCCCCTTTGGTACTGCTTCGCACTGCGAAGCATGTGTACGTTAAATTTGCGCGAATTCTGCAAGGTGACAACTTGGGTTATTTAAGGAATTTCGTCCCCCCTTTTGACAATTGTTACTCATTGGTAGCCTGCTGGGTGGCAACTAGATTCTCATTCAATAGAAATATATTCATTGAGAGCGCCGAGTGCCTGATTTCGATTCTTGTAATGAATTGCATGAATACCCAATGCTTTGGCACCGTTGACGTTATTTTCCCGGTCGTCTATAAACACGGTTGCTGAGGCGGTTACGCCCAGTTGTTCAAGGGCACTGCGGAAAATATGTGGGTCTGGTTTACAAACACCTACCTCTGATGAGAAGACGATAACATCAAATAGCGTTTCATTAACCCATGCCCTGACGATTTCTCTTGCATTCGATTCGGCGTCACTGACAATGCCCAATTTATATCTTGATTTCAGCGCCTGGCAATAATCCAGGAATTCAATATCCCATATTCCTGCCCAATACTCTTTTTCGCATTCATTTCTTTCAACAAGCGAGAGTCCGAGCTGTTTTCCGATATTCTCCCACATCTCTTCACCTGAAATAGTCCCAACCAGTGCTTGAGGACCCCATTCAGAGTTATACACAATCTGGTCAAATGCTTCTGCGCTCAACCCGCATCTTGCCGCCCAACTGTCACTGAGAGGTGTCTCTTTGGGATGCCATAATACCCCGCCAATATCAATAAGAATTGCTTTGATTTGAATCACTGTGAATAACTCCAATTTTTAGGAATGAGAACTGGTGTGAGTTGAGGAAAGTGGGCTGACACTGGTTTAGTAAATTGTGGCACACTGTGTAATATTCTACTTCTCTGCTTTATCCAAGTCCTTGCCGATGTCACGTTGGAAGTCCCAGGTGAGGTAATCCAGGTTGGATGGCAGGGATAATTCCAAAGTATATAAATATTGCAGTCCCACTTTCACTTTACGCGGACGGCATTCGAGCAAATGTCCGCCGCTGGTTTTGTCAGCGGTGAGAAAATGCAAATGGATACCGGGCACGCTAAGTGAAGCCATGAACGAGGGCGTGTAAAACCCGACCATTACGCCGCTCACATCCTTGAACTCAAAAACAGGCTGATCCTTCGCCACTTCCACCAGCGGACGGTAATTCTCCTGCTTCGGCACCGAGCGTGTTTTGACATACCCAAACTCACCTTCGATCCGAAACGCATAAAACAAATTCGGCGAAGGCATGATGTCTTTCATCCAATTCAGGAATTCCTCATAGGATAATTCTTGTGCAAGTTCTTCCTCACTCGAAGGTTGAAAAAACGTGACACAAGCGAAGGGTGTTTGTTCATCCTCATCTGTGACCTGGTTCACCTTCCCATCCGCTCCCACCCGATAGATTTCTCCATCCATCATTAACATCTCGCCGTCGAGATCATTGAATGTGCCGAGTCCGAAATCACCATGCTTCTTGATTTCAGAGAATGGGATATTCTGCTCGTAAATCCCTTCCACCAAGGCGTTGACTGGCGCGCACAAATAAATTTTGTTATCCGCTTTTCGTTTTCGTATTTTGCGTAAGGTTGTTCGTTCCATTGATCCTCTTCACTATGTCGTTGCGAGGGCTGATGGTTGAGTAGCCGCGCTCTTGCTATTTGCGGCGTATCGAAACCCAGCCCGAAGCAATCTCCTCATCTTGGGAGATTGCTTCGTCGGGAAGTGCACCCTCCTCGCAACGACATGTCTACCTGTTTACGTGTTTATGCTCTACCCATATTTGGGCGTATCCCCGATGATCTCCCAGCCGTAATGCAATGCGATCTGCTTCAACTTCACATCGGGATAAACTGCCACAGGATGCTCGGCATGTTCCAGCAAAGGGACATCCATGATCGTGTCACCGTAGGCCACGTCCACGCGCTCCACGCCGAGGCGGTTGAGCACCTGCTTGATCTTCTTTTCGCTCTTCACCAACTCACTGACCATCTTTAATTGTCCGTTCACAATTTCAACAGGTGTCCCAATGGTCTGCGCGCCAATACGCTGTGCGAATGGTTCGATGAATGGTTCAACCACACTGCTCGCAATATAAACCTGCGCGCCATCTTCACGATGTTTGACAAGCCTCGCCACCACATCCTCGCGGCGTTTCTTCCATAGGTTATGTTCAACCGTCCATTCGGAGGCATGTTTAACTTTTTCAGGAGTGGCCTCCTTGATGTAGCCAAGGCTGTTCACCATTAACTTCTGTCCCCATTCCTGCCAGTCAATGACTCCGTTCTTGGCAAGTACATACGCTGGCAGAACGGACGCAAAATAAAAATTGGCACGAATTTTGCTCTGGTTATGTCTAACCCAATCCACCAAACCTAAAAAGGGGGAGCCGGTAGTAAGCGTCCCCATCATATCTGAAACGACGATCATGTTTTTCTCCTATGTATATTAATCCAGCAGGGCTTCCACGGCGCGGGCGTTATCCGCCATACGTTCGGCCAGCAGACGGGCGATCCATTCATGCAGGGCAGATGAGATCTCTGGATCCTGGCTTTCCATTTGCTTCATTGCATCGCTTGTCAAACGGTATAAAACGCTTTTGTGTTCCGTAACCACATTGGCGGTGCGCTTTCCTTTTAGATACATGCCCACCTCGCCAACCACCGTCCCAGCGCGTACATTCCTCAAACGAGTCATTTCGCCTTGATTTGTTTCGAGCAGTACATTCAGCCGACCAGACTCGATGAAATACATCGCTTCCGGGGGGTCGCCGCGCCTCATCAGGTATATATTTGGCCCCACTTCCATGCGTTCGAGATAGGTGAGCAGGCGGTCGATCAATGCGGGTTTGGGGAAGGTCCGCCGCAATTGACTCTTTATCCCAACCTGTATGAACTGTGTCGACGCTTCATGCCTCTGCAGCAGCATGTTCTCGCACCACTCCACGCCATGGTCCAGAGTCGGGAATATCTGCACACGCTGGCCCGGTGCGAATCCACCCTGGATCATCTGGTGGCGGATGTCGGGCTTGACTTGTGTAAGTACCAGGTGGATATCGTGAAGTTCGGCCAATTGATGCATACGCGTGAAACTGGAAACAGCGGAGGAATCCAACCCATACACCTGGTGAAAGTCCAGCACGATGAAATCTTCCCTGTGTTTCCCATCCTGCAAAAGTTCACGGACGCGCCCCAGCAATTTATCTGATGTGCCAAAGAAGATATATCCCTGAAGGCGGAAGATATGAATGCCCATGCCAAATTTGTGCAATACCTCGCGCTGAATCGCGGGTCTTTCCACTTTGGCATGATAGATCGTACCGTTTAAAGTATCACGGACTGTGTTGATGCTGCTGTATTTTATGACGAACATAATGGTCGCTGCTGCAATGCCCGCACCCACACCTTCGAGAAACCCGACGGTGGCGATCACGATAAGGCTGATCATTACGATCATATAGTCTGCACGTGGCAATTTGAACCAGGCATCATAGACCCAGTCGATGAGAAAGGATAAACCCAGCACCAAAAGCAGGCTGCTCAAAAGGGCAACAGGCAGAAAACTCACAAATCCACCGCCCGCCACTAAAACCAATCCACATAGCGCTGCGGAAGTGATGGTGACCACGCGGGAGCTCGCCCCCATTCGTTGACCAAGTGCCGTGGCGCCCAGGTAATGATAGCCGGGAGGTCCGCCTCCAAACCCTGCAAGAATGTTAGCGAGCCCGGTCACACGTAATTCACGGTTGAGGTCTACGTCCCGTTTCGCGATCAATTCCAGCCCTGTGGCGTTGAGCAGGAATGCAATGAGTCCCACCAGGGGCACGGGGATCAATTTATCTGCCTGTCCGGCCAGTGCGTTCCAATCCACCGACTCCAGGTTTGAAAGGGTGAAAGGCTGCCATAATCCACCGGATGGGAAGGTCTGCAGCAATAAACCCATTGCGCGAGCCTCGTCAATGGATGTGCCTGTTAACCATAAGGTGACATGAAAGAGAATGACTGCGAAAAAGATAATTCCAGGCCAGACCAGAAAATGATTCACCTTCCGCAAAACGATCAGGACCATAATGGCGTAGAGCGTACCCGGCAGCCAGAGCAAAAGCCTTTCGGGCTGCATCAGGCCGAGGAGAGTCTGAACGCTTAAACTCTGCCCTGCCATCACCTCGATTGCGCCGCGAGTCAATAACCAGCCTGTGCCGGCTAGAAATCCACCCACCACCGGGTAGGGAATATAACGAACCAGATTTCCAAGTTTGAATTGACCGATAAGCAGGAAGATCGTGCCGGTGATCAATGAGGCAAGAATGATCCCTGCCACCGTCGTGGAAAAAATTGCATCTGTTTCATTCTTTCCCAGAAGAGCGGCTGTAATGCCGCCCGCCGCTACTGCAAGCAAGGCGGCGGGACCATCCTGTGGGCCGATGGCAGTGCCGGGAAATGACCCCAGGATGGATGTGACCAAAGCCATAGCTAACCCGCCGAACAAGAATATGCCGATTCCCCTCGGCACATATGAACTCATTTCTCCTGTGAATACGAGAGTGGCAAGCGAAATATTCTGCACTACTGCGATCAAACCGATCACAAGCCCTGCGGTGATGCTGGTAACAAGTTGTTTTGAATCGATGGAAGCGGACAGCTTATTTTTCATTACACTCTCCTCACTTCTAATTGGGTATCGCACCGATTGTATCTGAATTTGTATTCAAACAAGGAAAATTACTGCGCTGTGTTGCCGCCATCCACCAAAAGTAAATGCCCTGTTACAAAAGATGACTCATCTGAAGCTAAAAACAAAACTGCATTGGCGATCTCTTCTGGTTTCCCAAAACGGCCCATCGGAATGTATGCACTTGATTCTTTCATGGCTTCTTCAACGGATACAGGGCCTGAACCTTCAAAATATCCTTTCTCGATCCAGCGATCCACTAACGTATCACCGGGGCAAACAGCATTCACGCGGATTCCCTCGCGCGCATAATCCAGCGCCATAGCCTTGGTCATCATGCCTACTGCACCCTTGCTCATAATATATGGAAACGCATCCTTCCCCGCCACCACAGACCAATCCGAGCCGTTGTTGACGATTGCACCTTTGCCTTGTTTCTTCATTTCTGGAATCACCAGCTTGCACATGCGCCACACTGCCGTCACGTTGATGTTCAACGTATCCTGCCAGACCTCTTCGGGCGTGGTGTCTGCCATTCCATGGGTGACGATGCCCGCGTTGTTAAATAAAATGTCAATGCGGTTGAATTCTTTAAGCGCGACGTCCACGACTCTTTGGCAGTCTTCTGGCTTAGTGTGATCTGCCTCCACAAACACGCATCGGACTCCCGCTTCGACGCCGCTCAACGCAAGCTTTTGCCTGCATTCTGTTTCGACGGCCTTACCCAACTCTGAGCGTCTGCCCGTGATAACAAGTGAAGCACCTTCCTGTGCAAATAATAATGCAGTGGCTTTTCCAATTCCTGATGTTGCACCGGTGATGATGGCTACTTTGTTTTTGAGTCTCATATTGTTCTCCTCTGGAGTCGGACAGCTCGCTGTCCGCAAGCAGCAAGCTGCTTGACTCCAAAGTATAATCCCCACCTATGGACAGCAAGACACTCAACGTACTCGAATATCCAAAAATTCTCGAACGGCTGGCAGGCTACTGCGATTTTTCCGCTTCGATGGAATTGGCGCGCGCCCTTGAGCCATCCGACTCTTACGATCTGGCAACCGCTCATCTGGCAGAGACGACCGAAGCGCGCAACTTATTATCCGTGCAGGATACTGGTATCGGTGGCGCACATGATATTCGCCCGGCAGCAGACCTGGCCGCGCGTGGCGGCGTGCTTGACCCGCAGCAATTGTTGGATATCAAATCCACGCTTATCTCTTGCCGCGAAATAAAAAAATCGCTGGAGCGCAAAACGGACGAATATCCACGCCTGGCGAAACTTGCCGCCGCCTTGCCAGAGTCACATGGCATGGTGGATGCGATCACACGCGTGCTTTCGGACCGCGGTGAGGTATTGGATTCCGCTTCTGTAAAACTGGGAGCCTTACGCCGCGAGATCAAGATCGCCCACGGACGTTTGATGTCCCGCTTGCAGCGCTACCTGACCGAGTCTGCCAAGAAGTTGCAGGAACCGATCATCACCCAGCGTGATGGTCGTTATGTGATTCCATTGCGCGCTGAATTTAAAGGCAGCATCAAAGCAGTCATTCACGATCAATCTGCCAGCGGCGCCACTTTGTTCGTTGAGCCTTTGCCCGTTGTGGAACTCAATAACGAAATGCGTGAACTGGAATTAAAGGAACGCGACGAAGAGCGCCGCATCCTTGCTGAGCTATCAAGCCTCGTTGGTGAACATGCCAGTGAATTAAAGTACGGCGTTGAAAACCTGGCTGTTCTTGACCTCGCGTTTGCAAAAGCGAAATACGCGGAGGAACTAAAAGCAAGTGAACCAGTGCTTCATAATTTGTCGAAAGTCAAAGGTCAAAAGTCAGACGATCTTCGACCTTCGACCTTTGACCTGAATCTGCTTCACGCTCGCCACCCCCTCATCAGCGCCGATACTGTTGTCCCCATTGACGTTGATCCCCGTGAAGGGACGCGTGCGATTGTGATCACCGGGCCGAACACGGGCGGGAAAACAGTTTCGTTGAAAACAGTTGGCTTGTTGGTGTTGATGGCTCAATCAGGTTTGCACATCCCTGCCCAAAGCGGATCGGAATTGCCATGCTTTCATTCGGTCTATGCCGATATCGGTGATGAACAATCCATCGAGCAATCGCTTTCTACGTTTAGCGGACATATCACCAACATCATTCGCATTTTGAAAAAGATCGACCATCGTTCGCTGGTCATCTTCGATGAGCTCGGCTCAGGCACAGATCCGCAGGAAGGTGCGGCCATCGCGCGCTCGATTTTGAGTCACCTGCTAGAAACTGGCGCGATGACTCTCGTTGCAACGCATTACCCTGAGCTGAAAACCTTTGCCCATTCCACGGATGGAGTAGTCAATGCTTCGCTTGAATTTGACATCAAAACGCTTCGCCCTACCTACAAGCTGACCATTGGACTCCCAGGCCGCTCCAATGCCCTTTTGATCGCGCAGAAGCTGGGCCTTCCACAATCCATCATTGACTCGGCTAAGGCGGAAATTAATCCGCTGGATCTGCGGGCCGATAAATTGCTGGATGATATCCGCAAGGAACGCAACCGCACCTCGCGTGAACGTGAGAAGCTGGAAAAAGCCCGCGCCAGACTCGAAGCGCAGACC
Source organism: Candidatus Villigracilis sp. (assembly GCF_057083605.1). NCBI lineage: Bacteria > Bacillati > Chloroflexota > Anaerolineae > Anaerolineales > Candidatus Villigracilaceae > Candidatus Villigracilis > Candidatus Villigracilis sp. The sequence goes on from NZ_JBXMTI010000003.1 coordinate 16,156, forward strand.
CGTGAACTCGAAAAGCGACTCGAAAAGATCGAAGATGAGCGCCGCGAGACAATTGCCAAGGCCCGTGCCGAAGGCGAGTTGGAAGTGGCGGTGCTCAAACGCAATATCGAATCGTTGAAGAGTCAACTTAAGAAAGCCAGCCAGCCTCTCACTGCTATTCGCGCCATTGAAGAGAAAATGGAACAGATGGAAGAGAAGGTTGAAGCACCTGTAGAGCGACGACGGACAACAGACGATGGACAATCATCGTCCATGGTCAATCGTCAATGGTCGCTTGGAGAGCGAGTCATTGTCAGTACGTTGAATGCTGAAGGTGTAGTGACAGCTCTGGGTGAGTCTGATGCGGAAGTCCAGATCGGGACGATTCGGATGCGGGCGAGGTTGTCGGACCTACATCGACGACAGACCACAGACGACATCGTGCCCGAAGGGCGAGGACCATCGCAAGTAACGACTCGCAAGGGTACATCCGTAGCCGAGCGTCAATCGTCCACGGTCAATCGCCCATCGTCCTCACCGGGCATGGAAGTGGATTTGCGTGGGTTGATGTCTGAAGACGCTTTGGATAAGATGGAACGCTATTTGGAACAGGCCTATCTTTCGGGCCTGCCGTTCGTGCGCATCATTCACGGCAAAGGGACGGGCAAGCTAAGGCAGGCTGTGCGTGAAGCCTTGCGCGGACATTCGTACGTGAGGTCGTTTGAAGAGGGCGGTGATAAGGAAGGCGGCGAAGGCGTGACCGTGGCAAAGTTGAACGTGAATTAAGATTGCTCGCCATTTTCTTTTATATAATACCCATGCTGGGTATAATTCGGGAATTCGCGAGATTCACTGTATAAGAAAAAATCTTCCGTATGTTGTGGACGCTCTTTTCCTGATCCTCATATCCTGATCCAAGGGAAGGATTACGAATGATGGTAACGACGACCGATAAACGAAAACGTGAGAAAAAAGTTGGCCCTGCAAAAAGCGCCTCCGTTGCTGTGAGGGGAGATGTAAACAACAGCAATATCATCACTGGTTCAAATAATATTATTCATATGCTCGAAAGAGCTGCGTCAGTCGTTGAGTTAACAGAACAAGCTGACCAACTGGAACAAGGCTATCTAAAAAAGGCCCTTGTTGAATATGTCAATAAAATAAAATTGCAGGCGGAGCTTGCGGAAAAGGGGCTGGATACCAAAAGCCCTTACAAAGCACTGCTTGAATACGATATAACGGATTCATCTTTATTCTTTGGCAGGGACACGTATATTGCAGAATTGCTCGATTGCATAAAACGGAATTCTCTGACAGTACTTCATTCTGAGAGCGGTGCGGGAAAAAGCAGTTTGCTCAGAGCAGGTATTGGTCCACATTTATTGACAGAGGGCAGCCTGCCCCTTTATGTTCGCCCCCGTGAAATGCCTGCATTGCAGACAGTTATTAAACATGCGCTGCTGCCGCAATTGGAGCAATCTCCAAACCTGGCAAGCGCCAGCCTGCGCGATTTCTTGAGGCGTGTGAGCAAATTGCTGGGGAAGAAGTGGCTGGTGGTTATCGTTGATCAGTTTGAAGAGATATTCACTCTGCAAAGCGAAGAAGCCAGAATGGCTTTTGTAAAAGAACTAGCCGAATGCCTGGATGATAAGACATTGCCCGTTCGTTGGATACTTTCACTGCGCGGAGAATGGTTTAGTCAACTGGCGAAATTCAAGTCATTGGGTCGGAGTCCATTTGAAAACAGCGTTTTTCTAAGCGCATTTACGAAGGCCGATGCGTATGAGGTGATTGTCAAGCCTGCATTGAAACGCGGCATCCGCTTTGAGAATGGGCTGGTTGACCGGATCGTTAGCGACCTGATATCAAAAAACGAGAATATACCGAATCCTCTTGCGCCCTTTTCAAATTCGCAAAAAGGAAACCAGCAGGAGGAGAAAATATCTCCACCTCAATTGCAGTTGGTATGTTCCGAAATATTCAAAAAAACGGATAAAAACACCCGCCAGATTACGGCAGATGAGTATCACAAGCTGGGCGGCGTCGAAACCATTCTTCAAAATTATCTGGACCGGGTGATTGACGAGAATATCCCAAAAGAGCATGTTGAACTGGCTGAAAAAATACTAGTTGCGCTCGTGAACGATCAAGGGCAGCGCATCCTGCGTTCGCGAACTCAAATTCAATCTGAACTTGGATTCATGGTCAACGCCGGGGATTTGAACGAAGTGCTCAAACAATTGGTAGACAGCCACTTGCTGCGGGTTGAAGAAGAGGACGAATACGAACTTACACACGATTACCTGGCCAATAAGATCAAGCTCGACCCTGAAACTCAGAAGCAAAAATTTGTAAAAGAACTTCTTGAACAAAAAGTAAAATACTTTAACAGAGAAGGCATAAAGCTAAGCAGCGATGAACTATCGCTGGTTGATGAGTATCTTCCTGCAGTGGAGCTCAGCAATGACGAAGAAATGCTTATCCAAAGCAGCAGGCAGGATACATTGCGCCGCAGATACCTTTCAGTGCTGGGATACATTACTGTTTTTGGCGCAGGCATCAGCCTGTTTGTAATCACAATTATATTTTTGGTGCGCGGACTATCAGTGGTTGCTCCACAGGGGTATGTGGCATTATTTTGGGGCGGCATTTTGCTAATGGGACTGATTGGCGCAACGAGAGGATGGGCAAAGGAGTTGTTAGTGAGCTTTAGTCTTATCCTGGCAATCGCCATCAATAAGTTGATCATGTTTATTCCTTTGGTTCGCAACCTGGGTGAGGATAATCCGTCCCTGTTTTGGATACGCCTGGTGATCACGCTCACCCTGGCCTTTTTTGGTTATCAGGTTGTTACTGCCGTGCCGCTTTTTTCAGGCCGAGTCAACCGGGAGAGGCTTCAAGATTCTTTATTTGGAGTAATAATGGGAGGAATTAACGGTTACCTGCTTGTGGGTTCAATTTGGTATTATCTCCACGTTATGGGCTATACCCCTCTTGAGTTTTCACCTCCTATTCCAGGAACACTTGCAGGAGACGCCGCATTATTGGCTATTAAATATCTCCCTCCATCCCTGATGGGAGGCATTGGCGCTTTCATTGCTGTGGTCCTGATCGTTATCTTTGTGGCTCTAGTAATTATTTGATCTTATTTCCATAAAGTTGGTATATAATTTTTACACTCAAACAGGGAGCCGCTTATGTCCATCGATGACGCCATCAAAACAATGACAGACCTGATCAAGGCCGCATGTGCCAGCGCGGAGATCAAAGCCGCCAAAATGTCGGACGAGGAAGCGCGGCTCTCGGTCTACGCGCCAGCGGGTGATATGCAGAAGATCAAGGATGCAACCTTTCAGCCTGCAATAGATATGTTGAATAAGGATGGGATGGATGTGCAGGTCTTTGTGTATGATAAGGATGCACCGCCGCTTAAGGGTTAGCAGGTTGAAGGTTGAAAGGTCGAAATGTTAGGGCGCGGTCTCCGCGCCCTTTTTGTTTTCATATAGCGCGGGTGGCGAAACGTCGCCCTTACGTTTTTAATTCCCCGCTGCAAAACGCCAGACGATGTTTAGCGCTTCAAGACCGGTGAAACGGTGGCGATTGGAGGCATCCTTATTTAGATAGATCGCGCCTTGTTCTTCGCGCCCATCCATCACGTAAAGTCCGCGGTTAGGGAGGTCGGATAACGCCGCCCAAAAGTTCCAGAGTGGCAAATTGAATTCGGAGGCGAGCAGGGCCATGTCACGATTGATGCGGTTGTCCAGTTCGCGATTATCCGCTTTGGTGGCGAGGATCGGCACAACGCCCGCCTCGATCAATTGCGTGATGATCTTGCGCAAATATTCCGTGTTGCGCGATTCGAAATGTGAGCCAATTTGAATGATGACAAATGAAGGGCGCTGGATGCGCAGTTCACAATCGACAGGCGTTTCGGCGAAGGTGCAGCCAAATTGACCACGATGCCATTGATCCCACAGCAATGCGCCGGGTGTGGTGCCATCCTGCGAGGTGGGGCTTTCGCGAGCGAAGGAACCTCTGAAGTGTTCCACGGTTTCAAGCAATTCGGGTGTAAGACTTTCTATAAAGAACGGGTCGGTTTCAAATACGCCGAAGAATTCATCGGGCCTGGTTTGGCAATCACCAAAGATCGAAAACGTTCGTGGGTCATTCCCCAATGTCTGACCATGTTCATAAATGGCGCGGATACTTTCATCGGGTTCAGGCAGAACGGGCAAACTCTTCCATTCTTCGGAAATGGGAGTCTGTGTGGGCGTGGTTGAAGCGGATGCTTGTGTAGGCGTTGCAGTCGCTTCAGGCGTGACTGTGAACCTGCCCGCCGTTGGGACGTCGTACCTCGGCGTTGGGATGATCCGCGCTGGTGTGCTGGTCGGTGTGGATGTTGGCGCAGGGGGAATTTCAGTCTGACAGGCTGTGATGGTTATACAAACCAGTAAAGTGAAGATGAGTCTGCAGTTCATAATATTTTTTTAGGTTTAATCGGTGGTTGAGTAGCCGCGAGCCGCTTTGCGGCGAGTGGCGTACACTTGCACCGAACGCAAGTGCGGTGTCGAAACCACCAGTTGGCAGAGCGATTTTTGTTATAGCTTTACTTCTGCAACCTGTTGGTTTCGATACGGGCGACAAGAGCACTCACCCTACTCAACCAACGAGGTAGGAATTGATACTACGAATTCCATTGGGTTGCAAACTTCAATATCCGCGGACGAATATAGAACGCAAACGGGTCCGCAATTGGCCTACGCTCCTTGATCAAAGTCATCGCCGCCTGCGGATCATGTCCCTGTGCGATCAGGATGCACGCACCCATCGTCACCCCGCGGTGGACTCCGCCCGCGCAATGGGTAAAGACCTTGCCGCCCTCATGAATCGTTTCCAATGCTATTTTCGCTCCATGTTGTAAGGACTTGATCGGAATCGGAACCAGCGGTGAGTCGAACGTGGGCAGCCATAATAACTTCAATGGTGACTCATGCCTGTCCTTGCGCGGACGAAATTCCACGCGCATATTGATGACCAACTTCACGCCGAGTCCGCGCAGGTGGTTGTAATCTTCTGTTGAAGGTGTTGTGCCGATGAATAGGTCATCAGTGATGGGGGAGATGTTCATATTGGAAATGGTATCACATACAAGTTGCATCCTGTTGGAAAAAACGGTATGATAATGGCACGAGAAATGCCATGCCTGGAAACATAAAAAGCATATTACGTAAGTTAAAAAAAGGATTGGCGGAAATTTACGGCGACCAGTTAAAGGCCGTGATCCTGTTCGGCTCGTACGCGCGCGGCGACGCGCATCCGCCTGACTCGGATATTGATGTGATGATCGTCTTGAAAGGCAAATTTAATTACTGGCAAATCTCGAAACGCTCTTCGGAATTCATAGCAACATTATGCCTGGAAAATGATGTGGTGATTTCCCGCAAGTTTGCATCGGATATTGCGTATGCCAGTAGCGGAATGCCACTGTATATCAATGTCCGCAAAGAAGGTGTGGTAGTATGATTACACCTGAAATTCAACACTTCTTGAATCTGGCGGAGGAAAGCCATGAAGTTGCAAGAGCGCTGATTGACATGGGACATGCCCGCTTTTCTGCCGCGCAATCGTATTACACGATCTTCTATTTGGCGGAGGCGATGCTATTATCAAAGGGTTTGACTTTTTCCAGCCATTCAGCAGTGGTTGCAACATATGGCAAAGTGTTTGCCAAAACAGGGTCTTTGGATCCAAAATTTCATCGCTATATCATCGATGCACAGGAACTCCGCGAGGTTGGACATTACGGCGATGAACATCAAGAAGTAACTAACGAGCAGGCTTTGGAATCACTTCAGTGGTCGGGGGAATTTATGGATGCGGTGAAGGAATATCTCAGTAAAGTTTAAAAAGACTCTGGAGAACCCAGAGTCTTTTTTACTTGTTACTTTATTTTCTTTCTGCTTTGAACCGTGACATCAATCCATTGGCTTGAAGAATTGGAAGTAAGCGAACCCAAGCCCTAGCACGGCATAGATAATGACAACCACCCAGCCTGTCCCGCTCATCACACCTGTGAATGTGCCGTTGAGCGAGATAATAAACCCAAGCGCATGCGAGACCATGTTGGAAAAGTTGATGGCAGTCAGCGCATTCGGATCGGTCACATCGCGGGCAAACAGGGTTAAGAGGCCGCTGAGCACAAGTTCGACCCCCAGCAATTGAGCCAGCAATCTGGTATCAGGTGAATTATCGATATTAAACATGCTAAGCATGGTGGTCGTGATGAGCAGCAGGCCGATTGCAAAGAGCAGAGCCAGCACAGCATTGAGCAGGTACAGGTTTCGTAATTTTAACATTTTATTCCTTTCAGTTGATTTCTTTCATTCTAGGTTGACTGAGGCCATGTCTCAATAGTACCCCTGTACTGAATATGGGAGGCAAGTTTGCAGTTTTATTATGATAGCGCGGGGAGACGCATTTTTTGGACGTATAATATCGAAGTCGGGTTTCTTTAATCGCAAGGGCAGGCAGATATGGCAGAGAAAAATAAACCAAACAAGTCAAAGAAAGCAAAACCTGAAATTACGCCTCAAAACATTGACCTGAGTATCGGGGGAAACGTGAATAGTGCGGTTGTATTCGCTGGCAACAACAATGTTGTCAATTATTACGCGGCTGTCTCAGCCAACATCGAAAAACACGAACCCGATTACTGGAATCTCAAACATCCTTATCCAATGCCTCCCAACTTTACGGGACGTGTGGCCGAGCGCGCCATGCTTGCCAAATGGCTGAATGAAGATTCCGAAAGCCACTTATTCATTCTTCGTGCATTAGGTGGATTCGGTAAATCTGCTCTCTCGTGGCACTGGCTGACCCACGATGTGAATCCCGAAATATGGACGAAAGTTGTCTTCTGGTCATTCTACGAAGGAGATGCGAGTTTCGAGCACTTTATTGAAGAAACTCTCAAGTACCTCAAACTTGACATTCCTCAAGGAAAGCGCGATCAGGTGGATGAATTGCTCAACGGTATGCAATCTCAAAAAGTATTGCTCATCATGGATGGCTTTGAACGCCTTCTCCGCGCCTATGGAAACATGAATGCTTCACACCAAAGTGACGAAGATAAAAAGCAGGAAGATACGGATCGTGATTGTGTTGATCTCAATACAGAGCATTTCCTGAAAGGCATTTGCTCGATGCCCAACATGAAGAGCAGAGCCTTGATGACCACGCGAATGACCCCGCGGGCTCTCGAAAAGTTTGGACAGTTTATTCAAGGTTGTCGCGAAGAAGAACTCAAGGCCATGCACAAGGATGATGCCATCGCATTTTTTAGAGCACAGGGCGTTCAAAAGGGAACCAATCATGAGGTTGAAGAGGTGTGCAAATCGTATGGATTGCACCCCCTTAGCCTGGGCTTGTTGACAGGGCATATCATGAGCGATTTCAAAAATGCTGGTGATATTGTAGTTGCCCAGAAACTAAACGTAAGTGGCGATATAGCAGATCATCAAAACCACATCCTTGAAGTTTCGTACAATGGACTTTCATCTCGCCAGCAAAAATTACTCAGCACGATAGCGTGTTTTCGTTCTTCCACAAGACTTGACACACTGGAATCGATCACTGAAAACAAAGAAACTTTGGAAAACGATTTACACGATTTGATAAAGCGCGGCCTGTTGCAATATGACAAGAATAATAAGATATTTGATTTGCACCCCATCGTGCGACGCTTCGCCTACGATCAGTTGACTGCCTCTGACCGAACCGCTGCACACACCAGTTTAGTGAACTACTTTGACGCCGTGCCCAAGCCCGAAAAGGTAGATAAACTGGAAGACCTCGCGCCCGCCATCGAACTGTATCATCACATGGTCAGGGCGGGGAATTTGGATGAGGCATTGAAGTTGTTTTATGACCGAATATCAACGTCAACTTATTATCAATTCGGCGCATATCAACTACGCATTGAACTTTTACGTGCTTTATTTCTTGACGGCGAAGATAAACCGCCGCGCTTGAAAAAAGAAGGCGACCAAGCATGGACTCTCAACGGACTCGCCAACTCCTACACCCTGAGCGGACAGTCACGCCACGCCGTTTCGCTGTTTAAAATGCAAATTGCCATTCGAGAAAAACAAGGCGTCAAGAAAAGTGTCGCCATCGGGTTGGGGAATGTGGCACTTGACCAAATCAGAACTGGCGCGTTGAGCGCCGGGGGGCGCAACCTGCGCCGCAGTATTGACCTGTGCCGTGAGATTAATGCAGAAGCCTATATAATGGCAAGCGAATATCGCGATTTAGGGCGGCTTTTGAATTATTGTGGAAATTGGCAAGATGTTGAACATAATCTTTCCGAAGCATATGATATTTTCAAGAAAAACAATCATGTTCAAGGACAGTCTACTATTTGGTCATACCGCGCCCTGCGTTTCCTGCTCATGGCAAGGGAGGCGGTTGGCAGTAATCAATCGTCTACCGTAAATCTGAAATCGTCAATCGAATGTGCCCAATACGCTCTTGAACTGGCAGACAAACATGGTGCTGGCTATCCTATTCCACGCGATTATGTTCGCGCTTACTGGCTGCTCGGCGCGGCATATCGTGCCAACAACGAATTGACTCTAGCAGAAGAAAACTTGTCCAATGCGCTCAATCTGTGTCGGCAAATCAATGCGGTTGACCATGAAGCCGACATCCTGCTCGACCTGGCGCGGTTGCGTTACGCTCAAGGTGACTTCAAGGACGCGCAGGAAAAAGCGTCCGAGGCGCTGACGATCACGGAGCGCAGCGGGTACGTCTTGCAGGGGGCGGATGTGAATCTCTTCCTCGCCCAATACGCGCTGGAGCAGGAGAAGGATAAAGCCAAGGCAAAGGAATATGCCGAGTCCGCGCTGAAGCTCGCGCATTGTGATGATGGTCCGCCGTATTATTACAAGGTGGCGTATGAGGAAGCGGGGAGGATGTTGGAGAAGTTGTAGGCCACCCCCTTCCCGTCCTTCCCCCAAATCAACGAGCGGATTTGGGGGAAGGGGAATGTGCTGTTTTTATAAAAATTTAGATTTCAGTTCTCCCCCATTTGTGATCTTCAAATGGGGGACATCGTACCCGAGCGAATGCGAGTGGTAGATGTCCGAAGGACAGAGGGGTCGAAATTAGCAATGGAAAGTAAACTTGAAATTCAGAGGTGTGGTTTCGATACAGCGACGAAAGAGCATCGTCGCCTACTCAACCACCGTCATAATGACAAATAACCAAAAAGGACTCAGCCAATTGAACTGAGTCCTTTTTACTTATCACTCGTTACTTTTTACTCATTTCTCGTAACTCATCACTCCCCTTCGGCACAAAATAAACATCCGTCGGCTTCAGCTTCGAATTGCGTAGGAATTTTGGCTTCACTTCCATGCCGATCCAATCCAGCGCGGGGGCGGCGGGGTCAACACCCATGAGACGTGTCAGCAATAACGTGTTCACATCCTCGAACTCGATCAACGCCAGCACGAACGGACATTCGGGCAGGAACTCTTCCGAGCCGAAGTAACAGACGGTGAAGGCATGCACATGCGCGGGCACGTTCGTGATGTCGATCCATTTAGTCTCTTCGCCCGAATACATATCGTGGCCGCGCGGGTTTGCGGTGGTGTATCCGCTTTCGGCGTCGCGCGAAGCGAGCAGCCGCTTATTCGTCAGCGCCGCGAACCACGGGCTGTCCTGTCCGTAGGAATGCAGGTACGTAATCTTATATTCCTGCTCGATCTGGATCGGCGCCATCTTCTTGAGAAATTGCAGCGCCTCTTCATCAGTGCTTACAGGAAACGGAATACCGTGGACGATGTAACCGCCCAATGTTTCTTCGCGTTGTGAAGGTAACTTAGCCATAGTAATTTTCCTTATTCGGTGGTCGAGTAGTCCCGCATGATCTTAGCGGGACGTATCGAGACCATCCTCTCTCTCCAACACAGATACCGAGACATAAGTCCCCGTGCCTGCATGACTATGAATCGCGCCCCGCTTCGCATTCTTGACCTGTAGCTGGTCGTCGTTAAAATGTTTTTTGATCGTCCCTTGGAGTTGCCACGTAGCGAACACTCCCTGCATGAGTCCCGTCGCGCCGACAGGATGTCCGCAAGCGATCAATCCGCCCGAGGGATTTACCGCGCAGGTGGGTTTGTCTTTCAACTTCAAGCCATAGTCAATGTTCGGCAAAAAGGCTTTGCCCGATTCAGCAAAAGGTCCGCCCTCGCCGTAGCGGCACAATCCCAAATCCTCATAAGTTTGGATTTCGCTTGAAGTATATGCATCATGCAATTCAACAAAGTCCAGCTCGTTCAACGGGTCGGAAATGCCCGCGTGTTTCCACGCCATGTTGCCCGCCGTGCGCCCCGCGCGGAACGAGTGGACTCCAGGATAGCGCGTGCCGTGATCCCAAAGTTTTTTGTAATATGCCTTCGTCTCATCTGACGATTTCTCCTGCTCAGTGGCATAGTTTTCCATGAAGTTGTCGTAATCCACATGCGGACGGTCTGCCATGCGCATCATATCTGTGCCGCGCCCAATGCCCGTCACTTTCACCAATGGCCGCGTGATATTGGCTCCTGCAGCTTCGAGTTTTTTCAACCCCTCTTCCGAACACAAGATAACCGCCGCCGCGCCGTCAGACATGACGCAGATGTCAAGCCGCGTCAACGGCCACGCCACCATCGGCGAGTTGCGCACATCCTTGATGCTAATGCGCTGACTCTTCTGCGCATACGGGTTGTGAAAAGCATTGATGTAATTCTTAACGCTAACGTGCGCGAGTTGCTCAACCGTTGTGCCAAACTCCTTCATGTGACGCGTGACCATCATGGCGTAATAGCCCGAATAAAAACCTCCGACGGGATAATCAAACGACACGTCAGAGGCCAATGCGATGAATTCATTTCCTTTCCACGTTTCCACATGTGACATGGTCTCGAAGCCATAAGCTACGCACACATCCATGTGACCCGAGGCGACAGATTTCCATGCTTCCTGGAAACAAATTCCGCCCGTTGCGCCGCCGCCCTCAACGCGATGACCGGGTTTGGGACACAGCCCGAGGTAGTCCTGTGCCATGATTCCAGCCATCAACTGTCGGCTGAAATGATCCGAGAAGTATGAAGCCACCGAACCATTCACACAGCGCGTGAAGGTTGGGAAGTCCAATCCAATAGAATCAATGGCATAGTCATACGCCTCTTTGATCACAGCCTGGAAGGTTTTATCGGGTCGAGCCTTTGCGAATTTCGATACACCCCCAGAGATTGCGTAAACAGGTCTCATCAGCGATTCTCCTTTGAATAAATTCGCCCAGAGCGGAGGTCGAATGCCCATGTTTTTTTGGCATATCGACCACAGTCGAAGGGCGATCAATAAATAACGTAAGTTGCCACCATACTCCCGTTGTGTCATGCTGAGGGGCGTTCCTTGCCCCGAAGCATCTCTAACACCATGAACGGAGACCCTTCAGTCGCGGAAAACACGCTCCATCAGGGTGACACGTTTCTTCTTATTTCAAAGTAGCAACTTAGGTTACATATATCTTTGCAGAAACTGACACAAATTACAACTGACATTCATCCATTATTTTCCATTGTGAGGCGGCTGATTATTTGCTTTACCACATCCATCGCTTATGCTAAACTCTTGAAATCCTTTTAATAGTGAGCCACATGGAAACTTATTTATCTCATCTCGATCCCAACTCCCCCGAATTTAAAGCTAACGCTGAACATCACCGCGCTCTCGCGCGAGAACTCAAAGAACGACTCGCTCTCGTAAGACAGGGCGGCGGTGAGAAATATCGTCAGCGCCATGAAGAGCAGGGCAAACTTTTTGTGCGAGAACGCATCGAACGTTTGCTCGACCCTGGTGCGCCATTTCTTGAACTCTCTGCGCTAGCCGCAACCAACATGTATAACAACGAAGCGCCATGCGCTGGCATCGTCACAGGCATCGGACGAATCTCTAACCGCGAAGTGATGATCGTCGCCAACGACGCCACGGTCAAAGGTGGCTCATACTTTTCGATGACAGTCAAAAAACATTTGCGCGCGCAACAGATTGCCGAAGAGAATCATCTGCCATGTTTGTATCTTGTTGATTCGGGCGGCGCGTTTTTGCCTTTGCAGGATGAGGTCTTCCCCGACGCGCATCACTTCGGTCGCATTTTTTACAATCAGGCGCGCATGTCTGCCAAGCACATCCCGCAGATCGCCGCCGTCATGGGCAGTTGCACCGCGGGTGGGGCGTACGTCCCTGCGATGAGTGATGAGGCCATCATTGTCAAAGGTGCGGGCACAATTTTTCTTGGCGGCCCGCCACTTGTTAAAGCTGCCACGGGTGAGGATGTTACTGCTGAAGAATTGGGCGGCGCGGATGTCCACACTAGGAAGAGTGGCGTTGCCGATCACTTCGCCGAGGATGATGATCATGCCATCGAGATATTACGCAGCATCGTAGAGACTCTGCCCCGAGGACATGTTCACTCGCATCTTTCCGCGCTGGAAGTTGCTCCCCCCGAAGAACCTTTATACAACCCTGACGAATTGTACGGCGTCCTGCCGCGTACCTTCAAAGAGTCCTACGATGTGCGCGAGATCATCGCCCGCATCGTGGACGGTTCCAAGTTCCGCGAGTTCAAAGCGCGTTATGGAACTACGTTAGTAACTGGCTTCGCCCGCATTCATGGATACCCTGTTGGAATCATCGCCAACAACGGTGTGTTGTTCAGCGAGTCCGCGCTCAAAGGGACTCACTTCATCGAACTCTGTGATCAGCGCGGAATTCCGTTGCTGTTTCTGCAAAACATCACTGGCTTCATGGTCGGCAAGGAATATGAAACAGGCGGCATCGCCAAAGACGGCGCGAAGATGGTCCATGCCGTTGCGACCACAAGAGTCCCCAAGTTGACTCTTGTCATCGGTGGCTCTTTCGGCGCAGGTAACTACGCCATGGCAGGCCGCGCCTACGGCTCCCGCTTTTTATGGATGTGGCCGAATGCAAGAATCTCCGTGATGGGTGGCGAACAAGCCGCGAATGTTTTGCTCACCATCAAACAAGATCAACTCGTCAGAGAAGGCAAACCAACTCTAAGCGCGGAAGAAGCGGAAGCGTTCAAACGTCCACTATTGGAGAAATACGAAACCGAAGGCAGTCCCTATCATTCCTCTGCACGTCTATGGGATGATGGCGTCATTGCCCCTGATGAAACACGTCAGGTATTGGGATTGGCATTATCTATCGTACTCAACTCGCCAAAAGAAGAAGGCGGTTTTGGCGTGTTTAGGATGTAATATCAATTCGTGTCACTCTGAGCGATAGCGAAGAGTCTCTATCGCGGTGAGCGAGATCCTTCAGTCGCGAAGAACGCTCCTTCAGGATGACACAATTAAACTTTTACATAAAACAGGATTTTTCACCATGACTTTCCCAACTTCAATCGACACCCCTCACCATTTTTTTGCAAGGCTCGCTGGTAATTGGCGCGGCACTTCCAAACTTTGGCTTGAACCTGACAAGCTTACAGATGAATCCCCTATTGTCGGAACCATTCAACTCCTGCTTGAAGGCCGCTTCGCACTTTATCTTTATCAAACTTCCATCGAAGGCGAAGCTCAGCATGGAATGTTCACCTTCGGCTACAACACCACACTCGAACAATTTGAAGCATCGTGGGTCGACTCCTTCCATAACAACACAGGCATCATGTTCTGCGTGGGCGCGGAAAAAGAAAATGGCTTCTCCGTCACGGGTAGTTATCCCGACCCCGCAGAAGGCCCCGATTGGGGCTGGCGCACCGAAGTTGAGTTGATCGGTGATGGTCTTATCATCACCGCCTATAACATCAGTCCCGAAGGTGAAGAAGCAAAGGCTGTTGAAACAAGGCTTGTAAGAATGAAGAAATAATATGGAAATATGTCGTTGCGAGGAGGGTGTTCGTCCCGACGAAGCAATCCTCCCGCTGTAGTGGAGATTGCTTCGTCGCAAATAGCAAGAGCGCTCCTTGCAACGACATGTGAAAGGTGAAAAATGAAAATCCTAATCATCGGCGGTACACGTTTTCTGGGGCGACACCTCGTCAACACTGCCCGCGCACGTGGACATGAAGTCACACTCTTCAATCGCGGCCAAACCAACCCCGATCTTTATAGAAAAGTAAAAACCATCAGAGGAGACCGCGAAAAAAATCTGGATCAACTGTCAGAGGGGCAGTGGGATGCGGTCATCGATACCTGCGGATATTTCCCGCGCATCGTCCGTATGTCGGCTGAAGCGTTGAAGGATAAAGTCGACCATTATGTCTTTATCTCCAGTATTTCTGTTTATTCCGACTTCAGCAAAATCGGTATCAATGAAAGCGATGCCGTCGGAAAAATAGAAGATGAAGCGAATGAAGAAAATACTCCCGAGGCCTATGGCCCGCGCAAAGCCTTATGTGAAAAAGCTGTGCAGGATGTTTTTGGAATCAATTCATTGATCATCCGCCCCGGGCTGATCGCTGGTCCACATGACCCAACCGATCGCTTCACCTATTGGCCGGTGCGCATCGCGCGCGGCGGCGATGTGTTAGTGCCTGACCACCCCGAAGCGTTCACGCAAATCATCGATGTCCGCGACCTTGCTGATTTCATCATCCTGTTGATCGAACAAAATTTATCTGGTGTATTCAATGCCACGGGTGAGCCATTGCCTCTGGGAACCTTGTTTGAAACCTGCAAACAAGTCAGCGGCGGTGACGCGAATTTTAAATGGGCATCGGTTGAATTCCTTAATGAAAACAATGTGGCACCCTGGAGCGACATGCCCGCCTGGCTCCCCGATACGGATGAAGACAAAGGTGCTGCACGTGTGGATGTATCCAAAGCCATGCACGCAGGCCTCGTCATTTCTCCGCTTGCCGAGACTGTCAAAGATACCCTTGCCTGGGCATCCGAGCGCCCTGCTGATTATGAATGGAAGGCGGGATTGAGAGCCGAAAGAGAATTGGAATTACTAAAACATGTTCAATAAGATTCTCATCGCCAATCGCGGTGAAATTGCAATACGAATTATTCGTGCATGTCGCGAACTTGGCATTGCAAGCGTGGCCGTGTATTCATCCGCCGATGAGCACGCGCAACATGTTCAACTTGCAGATGAATCCATTTTGCTTGGTGACGCCGCTCCAAAAGAATCTTATTTGAATGCGGATAAACTCATCCGTGCCGCTCTCGACTCAAAAGCGGATGCCATTCATCCGGGCTATGGATTCCTCTCTGAGAACGCATCCTTCGCCGCCGCAGTTGCTTCTGCTGGCCTGACCTTTATCGGCCCTTCGGCGGATTCCATCCGCGCCATGGGCGATAAAGCTGAATCGAAAATAATGATGAAAAAGGCGGGCGTGCCAACCGTCCCTGGTTTTGAAGGATTGGAATCAGATAATGATTTCAAGAAGGCCGCAAAGGAAATTGGCTATCCTGTCCTGGTCAAGGCTGCGGCGGGTGGTGGAGGCAAAGGTATGCGCGTGGTCAATGAAGAAAGTGAATTGAGCGAGGCCATTGAATCCGCGAGAAGTGAGGCATTGAATTCCTTTGGTGACGAAAGATTGCTGATCGAAAAATATCTCGCGGACGCGCATCATATTGAATTTCAAGTCTTTGGCGATAAGCACGGCAATCTTGTTCATCTTTTTGAACGTGAATGTTCTGTTCAAAGAAGACATCAGAAGATAATAGAAGAGACTCCATCGCCATTATTAACTCCAGAACTTCGTGAAGAAATGGGACAAGCTGCCGTCAAAGCTGCGCAAGCTGTTGGCTATTACAACGCAGGGACTATCGAATTCATCTTTGACCCGAAAACATCACAATATTATTTTCTCGAAATGAATACCCGCCTGCAAGTGGAACATCCCATCACAGAACTTGTCGCAGGTATTGACCTTGTCCAGTGGCAGATTCGAATCGCTGCGGGAGAGAAATTTCCGTTCACACAAGATGACTTCCACCAGCATGGGCACGCCATTGAATGCCGTATCTACGCTGAAGATCCGTCCAATGGGTTTTTACCAAGCACAGGCAAACTCCTGCAATTTATAGAACCCCAGGGCCCAGGTATCCGCGTGGATTCAGGTTTCAAAACAGGTAGTGATGTGACTCATTTCTACGACCCGTTGCTGGCGAAGTTAATCGTCCAGGCCGAAACGCGGGATGTAGCAATTCAAAGAATGCAAACTGCCTTGCGTGAATTCATTGTCCATGGCGTGGTGACAAATATTGACTTTATGCAGGCAGTTTTGAAGCATGAAGATTTTATGAATGGAAAAGTATCCACAAAGTGGGTGGAGCAATCTCTGGACTCCAGCAGCTTGCTGCTGGATAACCGACAGCAAGTTGTCGGACTCCAGAGTTTGATCGCCGCCGCTCTCTCGGACGTGGTCTTCGT
Organism: Candidatus Villigracilis sp.; assembly: GCF_057083605.1. Lineage (NCBI taxonomy): Bacteria > Bacillati > Chloroflexota > Anaerolineae > Anaerolineales > Candidatus Villigracilaceae > Candidatus Villigracilis > Candidatus Villigracilis sp. The sequence goes on from NZ_JBXMTI010000003.1 coordinate 32,593, forward strand.
TGGAGCAAGGTCACAACCTGCTGTTTCAAATGAGACTGATCCATTCAACCCGTGGAAGCAGACGGGTAATTATAGGAATTGATTTCGTCATTGCGATCGACAGTATCGCGACATTCAGGTCGCCTGCCCGCGGTACACTAAATGAGGTTTAATGAAAGTTGTATTTGATTCGCAAACCCTTGAAATAAATCCATCAGGTGATAATTATGTTGCCACTCTTGATGGAAAAAATATTTCCGTTGAAGTTGTCCGTGTGGACGCTTTGCATGGGCGTATGGATTTACTCATCGATGGCGAACGTGTGAGCGCTCACGTCTCCTCTGATGGCGCGAAGCGCTGGGTGACGATTGACGGTCACACCATCATGATAACGAAAACATCGGGTGCGAAACGAGGCGTCAGGCATGATCATGCCGGGGGATTGATCGCCCCAATGCCGGGCCAAGTGCGAAGCGTTGCTGTGAGCGTAGGGGATGTCGTTAAGAAAGGCCAGACCCTTTTAACCATGGAGGCAATGAAGATGGAGATTCGTATTCAGGCTCTAAAGGATGGCAAGGTGGCGGCTTTGCACGTGTCGCAGGGAGAAACGGTGGAGCGCGAACAAATTTTAGTTGAGGTGGAGGAATGAAGAAAACGATTTTTGTTTTTACATTGCTGCTTTCAGCTTGCGCGGGCATTTTCCCAACTCCGAACGATTTTCCGCCTCCACCAATGACTGTGATCGTGGAGGATTTTCCAACGCAGTTTGTGACGGCTACCATCGAACCACGCCCCGTGTTGATTACGCAGGAGAAAATGCAAGAGGCGCACACCTTCCAGTTAATTCTCCTTACGCGGGTTGCGGCTGGAGATTCGGCTGGCATCGCTGAAATGGTCAAATATCCAATTACAGTGGATCTTGATGGGCCAACTGTTGTTTCCACTGCGGATGAATTTGAAAGTTATTATGATCGGATATTTACTGATGGCGTCATTGATGCGTTAAACAAAACGAATGAAGATGATTTGCTTCTGTTGCCTGAGGGTATCCGCATTGGGCAGGGCGAAATATGGATCAACATCTTTTGTATGGATTTGGCTTGCAGTGATACGCAGTTCTTGATCACGCAGGTCAATAATTAGGAGAAGCGATGGCAGGTAAATATTTTGATGAACTTGAAGTTGGAATGAAGTTCAAACATGGCGGGCGCACCATCACCGAAATGGACAATGTCTTATTCTCCGCGCTGACGATGAACACACAACCGCTTCATCTGAACGAGGATTTTGCTTCAAAGACCGAGTTTGGTCAACGGCTGGTAAATGGAATCTTTACTTTTGGCTTGGTGGTCGGCCTGACAGTTGCTGATCTAACTGAGGGTACGATTGTCGCAAATCTTGGATACGATAAAGTGAATCATCCCAACCCCGTTTTTCACGGCGATACGATCTATGCCGAGAGCGAGATTATCGAAAAGCGTGAATCGAAATCCCGAAAAGACGTGGGGATTGTGCGCATCAAATGCTGGGGTAAAAAACCAGATGGAACAGTTGTGGTTGAGTTTGAGAGAACAGCGATGTTTTTGAAGATGTCAGCAGGTTAGCAAGTTGATAGATTGGCAGGCTCAACGTTTGAACTTGTCAACTTTCAAACTTTTCAACGGAGATCTTATGCACTCAAGACGCGCTCTACTTTACATGCCAGGCGATAACTGGAAGATGATCACGAAATCCATCACGCTGAGTGTGGATTCGATTTGCATGGATATGGAAGACGGCACAGCGGTCAATAAGAAAGCTGAGGCACGTGTCACCATTGCAAAAGCTCTGCAGGAACTCGATTTTGGAACAAGTGAAAAACTGGCGAGGATAAACTCCGTGGGTTCTGGTTGGGAGAAGGATGATATTGAAGCTGTACTACCGTATCGCCCCGATGGGATTGTGATTCCCAAAGCGGAATCTTTTGAGCACGTGGAATGGGCATCCAAGATTATCGAAGCCGCTGAGTTGAAATATGGCTGGCCGATCAATTCCATCCGCATTTTGATCGGGGTGGAAACGGCCAAGGGAATTTTGAATCTGAAGGAGATTGTGTCACATCCGCGCTTGGATGCGATCATTTTTGGCGGAGAAGATTTCGCCGCATCAATTGGCGCTGTCCGCACGAAGGATGCGGTTGAATTGTTGTATGCACGGCAAGCTGTTGTGGTGGCCTGCGCGGCGAATGATTTACAGGCCATTGACATCGTCACCATCGATTATAAGGACTTGGAAGCTTTGCGAATCGAGGCGCAGTTTGGGGCAGGACTCGGCTTCAGTGGGAAACAGGTCATTCACCCGAATCAAGTGTCAGTGGTGCAGGATGCGTTCACTCCATCCGATGAGGCGATTGCATATGCTAAAAGAATCGTCGAGACCTTTGAAGCCAGTCAAAAAGAGGGGAAGGGTGCATATTCACTGGATGGCAAGATGATCGATATGCCGTTGTTGAAGAACGCGCAGAAGGTATTGGAAAGAGCGAAAGCCGCTGGGAAATAACCCACAGTAAGGATGTTATAACATTATGGAAAACCATATTAAAGGGCTGGATGGTTTGCGCGGTATCGCGGTCGTTCTTGTGATGGCTCTGCACATTTTTAAGCGCGCCGCGTACTTCACAGAGCATCCCATTTTGGAGACCATTACCAATTTTACAGCTGTAGGGTGGGTGGGCGTAGATATCTTCTTTACGCTTTCGGGTTTTTTGATCACGTCTATCCTTTTGCGGGCGAAAAATGAAGAGCATTATTTCAAGAATTTTTACATGCGTAGAGTGTTGAGGATTTTCCCTCTTTATTATGCCGCCATTGCACTTGTTCTGTTGTTTGCACCCAAGGTGGAACCTGAGTTTACCGATCAGTTAAACATCGCACTGCCGATTATGGTGGTCTACCAGCAGAACTGGGCCATGCTCTTCGATGGTTTTCACATGACCCAATACCTGGGCATCACCTGGTCTTTGGCAATTGAGGAGCAGTTTTATTTTATCTGGCCCTTTATTGTGTACCGTTTGAACCCGCAGAGATTGATCAAAGTTAGCCTCGGGTATATTGCCATTTCATGGCTGGCGCGTATTCTAGTGACTCTTTTCTGGCATGACCCGGGGCAGGCCACCAGTTTTTTCTTTTACGCCTCCTTTGCCCGCTTTGAGGAGGTGCTTATTGGCGGATTACTGGCAGTCTTCATGACCTTTAACGGGGCGAGGGAACAAGTGCGCCGCTTCTCTGTTCCGGTGTCTGCCGTTTCCATTGCCGTATTTGTTGCCCTTTGCCTGATGTCATTGCCGGGCAGCCCTCACCCGGATTTTGGCAGTTTGCCGCTCACGCTTGGCGGATATACGGCCGCCGCGTTGTTCTCTGCGGGATTGATCGGTGTGTTTGTCACACATCCGCCCGAAAACATTTTGAGCAGATTATTTCAAAATCCCATTCTTGTTTTTTTAGGGAAATATAGTTATTCCATGTACCTCTTTCACATGACCGCCGCCCTGATCTTGTTGGATGTGTTCTGGCATAGTGGAATGCGTGGGTGGAAGCCTTATGTACTATACATCGGTACAACTTATATTGTTACCATATTGATCTCTCTATTAACCTGGAACCTGCTTGAGAAGCACATACTTGGCTTGAAGAAATATTTCTCTATCAAAAAATCTTTGGATGTATCGAGGTAAATTTGCTATCCATTCTTTTTGGTCTCTGCGCCGCGCTTGGCTGGGGCGCAGGTGACTTCACAGGCGGGCTTGCCGCTCGCAAAACTGGCGCGTATCGCGCTGTATTTTATGCCGAAATCGTTGGTGTTCTTGTTCTGCTTTTGGCAACTGCCATTTTCGGTGAACCGATCCCAAATCTTCGAGTATGGCTTCTTTCCATGCTTGCAGGCGCATTTGGCACGATCGGTTTAATACTCTTGTATCATGCCATGACGCTCGGCTTGATGAGCATTGCCGCGCCCGTCTCAGCATTATTAGCGGCTGCCCTCCCCGTTTTTGTAGGCGCATTTACAGAAGGCCTGCCCGATTTCCTGACATTGACTGGATTTGGCTTTGCCCTCTTCGCAGTATGGATGGTCTCCCAGGGCGAGGATGGCATAAAGGATATCCTCTCGCATCTCTCCGACTTGAAACTGCCTCTGTTTGCAGGCATTGGTTTTGGCTTGTACTTTGTTATCATGCATGAAGCCACTGCCGGTGGAGAAACAATTTGGCCCATGGTTGCCTCGCGCGGTGGTGGCATGACTCTGGTCGCGCTCTACATGCTCATCACCCGCCAATCATGGAAATTGGACAGGTCAGCAATCCCCATGATTTCCTTGAACGGGGTTCTTGATATTACCGGTAACTTGTTTTTTATCCTCGCAGGGCAGGCGGGCAGGTTGGATGTAGCCTCCGTATTAAGTTCCCTGTTTCCCGGTGCAACCGTTCTGCTTGCGTGGATCTTTCTCAGGGAACGTCTTACCCGCAACCAGTGGATCGGAATCGCCTCAGCGTTAACCTCTATCATCCTGATGACACTTTAATCGAAAAACTGTGGTAAACTATCGTCCGCTCTCAACGGAGAGCGATTTTTTGGGAAATTGTTTTGATCACTCTAAATGAATACCCCAGCTTTACCGGGGTGGCCTGATGAAGTTTGGTCAGGCTTTTTTGTTGGGCGAGTTTGCTTGAAAAAGTGAGCTTTGTTGGCAAGAAGTAAGTAAAACGGAGTCATCGAAACATTTCATAATCATGTATGTCGTTGCGAGGAGGGTGCTCTTCCCGACGAAGCGATCTCCCATAAAGTTGGAGATTGCTTCAGGCGAAGAACAAGAACGCCTTCGCAATGACATATCGAAAAGGAAAAGATGACAACCGAATTTACTTCTTTAAACCTGCGTCCAGAGTTGATGCAGGCCATAACCGACCTTGGCTATGTAACACCCACCGCTATTCAATCTGGCATGATCCCCCTCATGCTCACAGGTGTGGATGTTGTGGGCCAGGCCCAAACAGGAACGGGCAAAACCGCAGCCTTCGCTCTCCCCATTCTCAACAACTATATTCATCAACGACTGCCACAAGCCCTGGTGCTTGCTCCCACGCGCGAGCTTGCGCTTCAAGTTGCCGCTGCCATGAACGATTATGGCAAGCATCTTAAGGTGCGCGTGTTGGCTGTTTATGGCGGCCAGCCTTATGGGCCGCAGGTCAACCAGCTCAAACGCGGCGTGGATATTGTGGTTGGCACTCCCGGCCGCATCATTGATCTGATGGAGCGCAAAGTGCTCGACCTGAGCGCTATCAAAACCGTAGTGCTGGACGAAGCCGACGAAATGCTCAACATGGGTTTCATTGAACCTGTTGAGGAAATCCTCTCTGCGACTCCCTCCACAAGACAGACCTCACTATTTAGCGCCACTCTGCCCGTGCGCATTCGCCACCTTGCAGACCGTTTCATGCGTGACCCCCAATCTGTTACCATTAAAAAGGCGACTCTTACTCTTTCAGGGACCGAGCAACGCTATTACCTGGTCCACGAGGGGGATAAATTAGCAGCGTTGACAAATCTTTTTGAAGTGGAACCGATCACCAGCGCTTTGATCTTCGTCCGTACCCGTGTTGAAACGGGTCAACTGGCCAGCCAGCTTTCCTCACGCGGATTCCCCGCCGAAGCCTTGAACGGCGATCTCGAGCAAAATGCACGCGAACAGATCCTCGGCAGATTCCGCTCGGGGCAGATCAAAGTATTGGTCGCCACCGATGTTGCCGCGCGCGGTCTGGATATTGACAATATTTCACACGTCTTCAACTATCACCTGCCTGATGATGCCGAAGTATATGTCCATCGTATCGGGCGAACGGGGCGCGCAGGCAAGACAGGCATTGCCATTTCATTATTTGCGCCGCGCGAAAAGCGTCGTCTGCGCGAGATCGAATCGATGACCAAACAGGTACTCACACTGGCGAAACTTCCCACTGCCCAGGAAATTAATCAGCGCCGCGAGAATCTATTGCTGGAGCAAATGAAGATCTGGCTTGGCCGTGGACGTTTCCAACAGGAGCGTGAGATCGTTGCCCGTTTAGTGGAGGATGGCCACGACCCGATGGAGATCGCCGCTGCCGCGCTGAAGTTATCCCGCGCTGGCGAGAAGCAGCGCCCTGTGGCGAATGTTGTGGATGCAGTGGTCGAGAGTCGCCCTCAGCGTGGCGAACGTGAATATGGACGAAGCAGCAGGTTTCAGGTCAAGGGGAGAAGCGATGCCGGTAATAAGCGCATATCGCACGAGGCTGGGATGATCCGCTTGAAGATGAATAAAGGCAAGGAACATGGGGTCCGCCCGAATGATATTGTGGGAACCATTGCGCATCATGCCGATATCCCCGGCAGTTCTATTGGCAAGATCCGCATCGAAGACCGTTTTACGTATGTGGATGTGCCCCTGGAGTTGGTTGAAAAAGTGTTAAAGCATAACGGCAACTACCGCATTGGCAAGGACAAATTCAGCCTAGCGAAATCGTAAAATTTCATTGACACTTACACGTACGCGTGATAAAGTTGGCGCTTACGGATACCAGTAAGTTCGCTTTGGAAGTACTACCATCGGCTCATGGGTTCAAATCCATGAGCCGTTTTGTTTTATCTGTTCTGGCGAAAGGACCGGGTCCTCCAAATTTCTTTTTTGCCAAAGGAGGCAAACAATGTCAGAACGTATTTCAGGTACAGTCAAGTGGTTCAACGGCAGCAAGGGCTATGGCTTTCTTGCTCGTGATGGTGGCGCAGATGTTTTCGTGCATTTCTCCGCCATTCAGGGCGATGGTTTCAAAAACCTCGAAGAAGGCCAGAAGGTTGAATTCACGGTTGAAGCAGGCCCCAAGGGCCCGCAGGCTAGCAACGTAACCGTTGTCAGCTAATTCAAACTGAATACCAAAAGCTCCCCGAGACGAAAGTTTCGGGGAGCTTTTTTGATTCTTATTTTTGAATTGCAATATCTTTTCATCGCGTGGCATACTTTATGTCGTTTTTGCCATTATTCTTTACCATGTACATCATCCGGTCTGCAATCCCAAGGATTTCATCGACGGAGGGTTTTTGATCGTTCAACGTTACCACACCGGTACTAAAGGTTACCGGCCATTTGTTCTTTAGCATCTCTTCCATTAGCTTTTTTTGCATGTTTGGGATGGCAATTTTTGCCGCCTCTTCCCCGGTCTCAGGCAGCAGGATGGCGAATTCATCGCCGCCCACGCGGGCGACAATATCAGTCTTCCGTAAATTCTCTTTGATGCTGGTTGCAATGCTTCGAAGGATTGTGTCACCAAAGGTGTGGCCGAATGTATCGTTGATGGTTTTGAAATTATCAAGGTCAATAAATGCAATAGTGAAAGGATGCTGGTATCTGATGGAGCGCTCACGTTCTATCTCAGCCAGTTCACTGAAGACGCGATTATTGAATGCCTGGGTCAGAAAATCAGTGCGGGCATGTGCTTTTTCCCTCTCCAGGTTTCTTAGGAGCAGGGCAGGGAATAAAAAGAAGCCAAGGCGGATGATGGCATTCCACATTGAAATGAAAATATTTGAATAGTCACTCCCGGATAGGAGCTCGATCAATAACCATATGCCAGTGCTGATAAAGGCTGCTGCAATCCCGGCATTGCCTTTGAGCCCCCATGCCAGCACAAGGATCGGCAATAAATAGAAAAGGGAGATGGAAAGCTGTGCCCCCGTAGCATAGTCAAGGATGGCGACGCCGTATAAAAGGATACTCCCCGTCAATATCCAAAATGGTTTCCCCGCTTTTTCCAAATTCGTGACGATCTTCATTCTTCCGCCGTTATCCTTGTCAAGTTGCCCGTAAAAACCAAAAAGGGCGCGCACCTTTTTTTGAGACTGGGGTGTGCGCCCTGCCTTCGAGCATTATCCGTGCCTGCTCATAAATCTTTCCATTCGCAAAAGGGCTTCTTCTATCTTTTCATAAGCAGTTGCATAACAGGCTCGCACGAAACCTTCTCCGCCAGGGCCGAAGGAGTTGCCTGGCACTATTGCCACGTGTTCCTCTTCCAATAATTTTTGGCAGAAAGTTTCATCGTCCATGCCAGAGGCCTGGATGTTGGGAAAGGTATAAAAAGCGCCGAGCGGCTCAAAGGTCGAAAGACCGAGGCGGTTTAATCCAGCTACTAAAAGTTTGCGGCGGCGGTCATATTCAGTCACCATTTCCATCACGTAGGGTTCGCCCGTCTTCAAAGCTTCGATGGCGGCATCCTGCGCGGTGGTGGGTGCAGACATGATGGTGTATTGATGGATGCGCACCATGCCCTGAATAATATCTGTTGGCCCGCAGGCATAACCGATACGCCAGCCCGTCATCGCATAATCCTTTGAGAAACCGCCGAGCAAAACGGTGCGGCGTCTCAGGTTTTCATCCAAAGCAGGGAAGCAGACATGTTCAAAATCATATACGAGGCGGTCATAGATTTCATCTGAAACAACAATCAGATCATATTGTTCAGCAATCCTGCCGATCTCCAGCATCACTTCACGTGGAGCCACTGCGCCCGTTGGGTTGGATGGGTAACCGATAAAGATAACCTTCGTGCGCGGTGTGATGGCCTTACGGATGTCATCCGGGTCGATGGTGAAATTATTTTCCAGGCGCGCAGGAATTTCAATCGGCACGCCGCCTGCAAGAATGACCTCTGCTTGATACGAAACAAAACAGGGTGTGGGGATGATGACTTCATCCCCGGGATTCAGGATTGCAGTAAAGGTGAGATACAACGCCTCCGAAACACCAACCGTTGCAACGATCTCGGTTGCGGCGTCATATTTCACTTTGTATAATTTTTGCAAATTATCTGCAATACCCTGGCGCAATTCGATCTTGCCATGATTGGATGTGTAATGCGTCTCACCGTTTTGCAATGAGCGAATACCCGCATCGAGGATCGGTTTGGGAGTCGTGAAATCTGGCTCACCGATTCCCAACGAGATCACATCCTTCATGGTCGCGGCAATATCGAAAAACTTGCGGATGCCGCTGGGCTTTAATCCTGCCACACGTTTTGAAAGTCTTTGTACTTCACCAATTTCCTGCATTGAGCCTCCTAAATATTTTGTACGTGCCAATCATCTGACAATTCCTGATACGTCAATTCAAAAGCAAGACCATTCACTGTTTTTACACGAAAACCTTTTTCACCCGGGCCGCGCCAGCGCGAAATGATCTCCGCAATTTCATAACGGTGTCCCATCCATATTAATGAAAGGGGCCGCTCCGCATATTCCGTATCCGAACGACATTCAACTGATTCCATAGCTCACAAAGTGATGGAACTCGTATCACCAAGATTCAACTGCATGATCTGACCATCGCCTCTTGCCTTAACCTTTGCCTGCCTGCCGATCAACGAGCGACTCAACGCCGCATCCTTGATCTCGCAATCCGCTTCGAGAATGCTTTCTGCGATCTGGCAGTTTTCTATCTTACAGTTTGCACCAATGGAAGCATAAGGCCCAATTTTTGAATTGCTGATCTCAGCGCTTTCATGGACGGATACAGGTTCTATAATCTCAACGTTTGAACGTTTGAACATTGAAACGTTTGAACCGATCTTCTCCAACAAAATTTTATTCGTATCCAATGTCGCTTCGATGGTTCCTGTATCCAGCCAGGTACTGATCTTGTTCGTGCGGATTTTCGCTCCGCTTTCGATCATAATGGAAATGGCATCCGTCAGGAAATATTCATTCTTCAGCATTACGCCGCGTTTCATTTGGTTGTCTATCGCGGCCAGTAATCTCTCTGCGCTGTTTAAATAGTAACACCCAACTACTACAAGGTTATTATCCATACTCTGCGGTTTCTCGATAAATCGCTTCACCCAGCCATCTTTGCCCTCCTCCGCTACGCCAAACCGACGTGGGTCATCGACTGGCATGACCCAGGCCACACCGTCCGATGGCTCGGTTGAGAGGAAGGAGAAGTCTGTTTCCATAAGTGTGTCTGAAAAACAAATGATCATCGGGCCGTGTAGATACTCGCGGGAAAGCGCAAGCGCGTGAGATTGTCCCTTCATCTCGTGCTGTACAACATACTGCGCCTTCAGATTCGGGTAATACTCTTTAATGAAGGGAGGTATCTGCATCTCACCCAGATAAGGCCCCACAATAAAAATATACTCTGTGTTTTCAGGGTCAGGCAGGGTCTTGAACATATCAAGCAAATGTTCAAGGGATGTTTTGCCCGCCACGCTGACCAGCGGCTTGGGCTTGCTCCAAGTGTGGGGTCTCATACGCGTGCCCCAGCCTGCCATTGGGATAACGATCTTCAAGGTTTCACTTGTCATGGTTTAATTATCCATCAATGCTAATGATATTTCTGTGAGAATTGTATTATACCGTCTGCAAATTCCTGAAAGATAGTGCCTTTCAAAATTGTCACCATTCCCCTAAAATCGGCTGTTCCTTCCCGGCTCGGAATTTCTCAAGCAGGCGGCGATGGAGGGAATAAACATTATCAGGCAGATCATTTAATGGGAGCGCGCGCACTTCTGCGATTTCGCCGTCTGACTTTCCCGTTCTTTTAAAGTTCCTGCATAAAAATACAACTGTATGATCGGTCTTCCATTGGGCGAAACTTGTAAATACACCTATCAAATTCATTTCCTTCATCTCGGCGCCGATCTCTTCACGCACTTCACGGCGCGCAGCTTGCTCAAGAGTCTCGTTACGTTTCAATCCGCCGCCGGGCAGATACCATCCGGGCAGGTAGGTGTGTCGCACAAGCCATACTTCATCGTTTTGTAACATCATCACCCGCACCCCCATGCGGACAGGGCGGAAGATAAAACAATAAATTTTAAAGCCAAGATATAGCAGGCGATAGAACACTTAAGAATGCCCCAATATCGGATGTGGTTGATATGACTCTTCAAGCTGTTTTATTTCTTCTTCAGATAGTTTGACATCCAACGCGGCAATAGCCTGATCCAAATGCTCGATCTTGCTTGACCCGATAATGGGTGCAGCGATAGATGGTTTGCTCAACACCCAGGCCAGTGCCACCTGCGAAGCCGTTACGCTGTGACTCTTTGCCGCCTCCGCCACGCGATCTGCAATCACAAAATCTTCATCGCGGAAATATAACTGATCCGCGAATGGATCATTCTTTGCGCGAGTTGTCTCGCCGCCTCCGCCACGTTTACGGTTGCCCGCGAAGAATCCGCGAGCCATGGGGCTCCACGGAATTAAGCCGATGCCTTGATCTAAACAAAGTGGAATCATCTCGCGCTCTTCCTCGCGGTAGACAAGGTTATAGTGATTCTGCATCGATATAAATTTCGACCAGCCGTTCATCTCTGAAACATGTAATGCCTTCATGAATTGCCATGCAAACATGGATGATGCGCCAATATAACGAGCTTTCCCCGCACGGACAACATCGTTCAATGCTTCCATCGTCTCTTCGATGGGTGTGTTGTAATCCCAGCGATGGATTTGGTACAAGTCCACGTAATCCATTTGTAGCCGTTTGAGGGAGTTGTCTATCGAATCCATGATGTGCTTGCGGGAAAGTCCGCGGTCATTTACATCGTCGCTCATTGGCTGGTAGACCTTTGTAGCGACAACGATATTTTCGCGTTTGATCCCTTTGAGCAGATTGCCCGTCACGCGTTCGCTTTCTCCGATTGAATAGACATCTGCTGTATCGAAGAAGTTAATGCCAGCATCCAAGGCGCGTTTCACGAATGGTTTGGCCTGTTCTTCATCTAATACCCACTCACGCCATTTCTTTGAGCCATAGGTCATCATGCCTAAACATAAGCGCGAGACCTTTAATCCAGTTTTGCCGAGGTTGGTGTATTGCATGGGGAACTCCATTATTTATCTATGCTCCTTCCGCCGTCCTCGGCGGAAGGGTTTGATGTAAGCCATTTATTTATATCAGTAATTGGAATTACAGGTTTTCTTCCAAGATCGTAATATCCTGCGCTGGAATAAACATAGTCTGCCCTGTCCTCCACTAATTCCCAATTTTTTGCTATTGGGTTTTGATGAATATATTCCATCTTTTGCCATAAAAAGTCCATTGAATAAATATTCTTGGCTTGAATATCCTGCCAGATACTATGCTCGTGCCTTGAGTCACGCTTCTTTTGTTGAAACACTTCTAATAAAGCCTTCTGTTTATTCTCCCGCAGTTTTTTCAAAATTTCATGTGCTGTAAATGAGCCGAATTGTTGAACAATATCCCCGATTGGCGTGCTTTCAGGTTTTATGACCATATGAAGATGAGTTGGCATGATGACAAATGCAAATAATAGAATTCGTTTTTGTTCCTGCATCCATGCGAAAGAATTTAGGGGGACATTGATATATTCAGGAGTGATAAACAGATTTTTCCATTCCACAATGGATGCGGTGATGAAATATAAATGGGTTGGGTCGTGGAAAGAGGAAAATGTCATGGTTGATTTTTATGCTCTTATTATTGTTGCTCCCTTTGCCGTCCTCGGCAAATGGCTTTTGCAGAATAAATTAACTTGCAAAAGTCGCGCCGAGGACGGCGCTTGAGCAGATTATATAATCGTTAAATTCGCCAAACTTGCAGCTAATCTTTTAATGCCAACGGACTCAAAGACCACATCCACGATCTCGTCGCCGTCTTGCATGCGGCTGTCGAGGACGATGCCTTCGTTCCAGAGCGGATGCTTGACGCGAGTCCCAGCTTTGTATTTGCTGATCGTAACAGAAGCAGTTCGCGGCGCGGAGGGAAGCGACCATTTTGTATCCAATGGCGCACCTCGCATGGGACGTCCTGTGCGGGTCTTGCCGACCAGCATATCTGCAGGGATGTCATCCATAAAACGCGAGGGATAAGTTTCTTCGCTCATGCCGCGCCCGCCGCGTTGAATGGCACGCAGGAGATACAGGCGATCTTTGGCGCGGGTGATGCCGACATAAAAGAGGCGTCGTTCTTCCTCCATCTGTTCGGGCTCATCAAAGGAACGGCTGTGAGGAATGATACCGTCATCCAGCCCGACGATGAAGACTGCGCCAAATTCAAGGCCCTTTGCAGCATGAAGTGTGAGCAGGGTGGGAGCGTTGGCATCGGTGATGGTATCTTGATCTGCAACGAGTGCGATGTTCTCAAGAAATTCATCCAACGTACGGGTGGAGTATTCGATTGCGAGGCGTTTTAACTCTTGCACGTTTTCCCAGCGGTCTGCGTTTTCTTCAGTGTCATCTTCCAAAATGAATTCTTTGTAATTGATATCTTTTACGATGCGTTCAAATAATTCAACCGTTGTGGCGGTGGGAGCCATGGCGTGCCAATTGGCGAGCATACCGCCGAAGTCTGCAAGAGGCAAGGCGGCGCGGCCCGTGAAGGATTTGTAAAAAGGTGACTCTGCGCCGCGTGCGAGGTCAAGCAGAACTGCACCGGGGCTGGTTTCATTTTGACGCGCCACCATATGAAGTGTGGTGAGAGTCTTTTCTCCGATGCCGCGCGGTGGGACGTTGATGATTCGTCCGAGCGCGGCTTCATCGGCGGGGTTATGGACGAGGCGCATAAAAGCTACGACGTCCTTAACTTCGCGGCGTCCATAAAACCTTTGCGCGCCGACGAGTTTATATGGGAGACGTGCCTGCAAAAAGGCTTCTTCAATTAAACGGGACATGGCGTTGGTACGATACATGACCGCGCAGTCACCGGGCTCAAATTGTTTGCTCAAGACAAGCTGTGCGATGGTATCCACTACGAAAGCAGCTTCACTATAATCATCTCGTGCTTCGTAGAAGAATATTTTTTCGCCCGCGCCGCGGTCACTAAACAGGCGTTTCTTCTTGCGATTGTGTGCGCGGTCAATTACGCCTGTGGCAACATCCAGGATGTTTTGGTGTGAACGATAATTCTGTTCCAGCAGAATCATTTGGGCGTCTGGGAAATCCTGTTCAAAGCGCTGGAGGTTGCGATAGTCTGCGCCCCGCCATGCATACACTGATTGATCAGGATCACCCACACAGAAAATATTTTTATGATGTGAAGCGAGGTGTCTCACCAAAGCGTACTGCGCCAGGTTCGTATCCTGGAATTCATCCACCAGCACATGGCGGAATCTCTGCGCGTATTTGTCACGCACGGTGGGCAGGTCTTCAAGCAGGCGGGCGGTATAAACCAACAGGTCGTCAAAATCTACGGCGTTATTTGCGATCAGTCGTTTTTGATATTCAACGTAAATCCGTTTTACGACTTCATCGCGATAGGTGTTGATCGGGTACTCGTCCGCGCCGATGAGTTCGTTCTTTGCGCGTGAAATGGAGGCGTGAATGCTGGCGGCGCGATATAACTTTTCGTTCAAATTAAGCTCGCGAATAATTGTTTTGACGATCCTTTCCTGGTCGTCGGAATCGAAGATCACGAAATTAGATTCGAGCGGAAGATGCTCGGCCTCACGCCGCAGAATCCGTGCGCAGATCGAGTGAAAAGTTCCCAGCATCATGCCTTCGATGGCTTGTTCATTTAACATCGCCTTCACGCGCTGATCCATTTCCCTGGCAGCTTTATTGGTGAAGGTGACCGCAAGGATCTGCCACGGGCGGACGCCTTCATTCGCGATCAGATAGGCGATACGCTGTGTGAGCACCCGCGTCTTGCCTGACCCCGGGCCTGCCACGACCAAAATGGGTCCATCCGCCGCTGTGACAGCTTTTCGTTGTTGTGGGTTGAGTTTGTTTAGAAAATCCATGGTGGAGGTATTATAAATGGTAAGGCGAGGGCAATGCCCTCGCCAGAGAAAGTGGAAAGTATGGCAGGTTAAAAACCTGCCATGTTTCGTTGTTAGGTGTGTGTCACGTTAAAAGTGTGACCTACGTTATGCTTTCAATTCAGATGTGCAGTTTGGGCAGCGCGTGGCTTTGATGGAAATAACACTGAAGCAATACGGGCATTCCTTGGTGACGGGGTCAGCGGGTGTGGGAGTTTTCTTCAATTTATTAGCTGACTTAACGAAAATGAAGATGACAAATGCGATTATGAGAAAGTCAACAATGGTTTGGAGAAAGACTCCCCAATTGATAACGGCCGCACCAACGATGAAAGTCTGTTCACTGAAATTGATCCCGCCCACGGCTAAGCCGATCAGCGGCATGAGGATGTCATTGACGAGGGAGCCGACGATCTTCCCGAACGCGCCGCCAATGATCACACCCACGGCCAAATCCAGAACATTTCCGCGCATGACGAATTCTCTAAACTCTTTTAGCATGCTATACACCTCATACCTTTGTGGTTGAATTCTATTAGCCTCTTGCGAAAGTCGCATGTAGGTCAGGCTTGCAGCCTGACGTTGCTTTGAAATATGAGTTTGGCGGGTTACAAACCCGCCCTACAAATATTTGTGTGAGAGGTTTATTTTATCGCTTGATTAATAAACCAGTAAACCTTTCGGTGGGGATTACCAATAAGGCGATGAAATCTCAGTGTGAAACTCTGTCCTTCGATGTGGATCAATTGTCGGCTGGGGGTGAGGCGGGGGTAGATCCAGTCCGCAACATTATTTTGCCGCGCAATAGGAGCAAAATTTGTGACCAATATTGGAGTTAAAAACAGTTCTCTAGAGGGGTTTTTTGTCGATTTGAGTGCTGTTTCCTATGGAAAAGAAGATTATACATCTTATACTCGGGGTGTGAACGTTGACGTACCTAAAGAATTAGGTATAATTTGTTTTGCTTGTTTTTTGGTTTGCAAGTCCCCTTTTAGATCGTTATAGAGGAGGTGGTACAGCAAGAGATATAGATAAAACGTACGTTTTAATCGTGTCCGAAAAATCAACCCCCTATATTTTCTTCTTTGGAGGAGAAAAAACCATGTTACGAAACCGTATGTTCTTTGTTTTGGGCTTGCTGGTAATTGCCAGTGTTGTCCTCGCCGCCTGTGGTGGTGCAGCTCCCGCTGCAACAGAAGCCCCTGAAGCAACCGAAGCTGTTGCGACAGAAGCTCCTGCGACAGAAGCTCCTGCTGAACAGACTTCCTTCACCACACCTCACCCGATCTTGGGTGATTTGCGTGTGCGCCAGGCTCTGTCCTACTGCACCAACAAACTTGACTTGATCAAGTCTGTGTATCCTCTTCTCACCGAAGAAGAACAGGCTTCATTGGTCATGAACACTTTCATCCCGCGCGCTCACTGGGCCTACGCTGGCGATGAGAACGTAACGATCTATGAATTCGATCAGGAAAAAGGCAAGGCCCTTCTTGACGAAGCTGGCTGGACCTTGGCTGAAGGCGCTGACTTCCGCGCGAACGAAGCCGGTGAAGAACTCTCCTTGAAATTCACCACCACCTCCGCTGCTTTCCGCCAGACCTGGGCTGCCATTTGGGAAGCTCAGATGGCTGAGTGCGGTGTTCGCGTCGTCCGCCTCCACGCTCCCGCCTCCTGGTGGTTCGGTGATACCACTGGTATCGCCCGCCGCGACTATGAATTGGGCGCATTCGCATGGGTTGGTCAGGCTGATCCTGGTGGTCAGACCCTGTATGCCTGCGATCAGATCCCGCTTCCTGAAAATGGTTGGGAAGGTCAGAATGCCATGGGTTGGTGTAATGAACTCGCCAGCACCAACATCAAACTGGCGAACAACACCCTCATCAAAGACGACCGCATTGCTGCCTACACCATCGTCCAACAGGAATTCACCAAGGACGTCCCCAGCATTCCGCTCTTCAACCGCACCGAAACTTTCGCAACCCAGGCTGACATCACCGGTTTCGCTCCCGCTCCTGGACAGGAATATTACAACTACAATGTACAGGAATGGGCGAAGACTGGTTCAGACACCGTCATCATCGGCTTTACACAGGAACCTGCTTCCTTGTTCACCCTGGTTGAAGATGCCTTCGTAGCCAACATTGCCTATCAGATCATCCGCCCTGCACAGGAAACCCACTTGAATTATGACTTCAAGGCGACCCTGGTCAAGGAACTCCCGACACTCGAAAATGGTGGAACCACCAATAACGATGTTGAGGTTTCCGAAGGCACGATGGTTGTTGATGCTGATGGCAACGTAGTTGAACTTGCCGCTGGCGTATTCGTCAACAACGCCGCTGGTGAGAGAGTTGAATTCACCGGTGGAACCGTCACCATGAAGCAATTGGTTTCCCGCTTCGAAATCATCGACGGCCTGAAATGGGAAGATGGTGAACCCGTTGTCAGCGCCGATCTCGAACTGGGCAAGAGCATCTCCTGCGATCCTGCCTCCGGTGCAACCTCCTTCATCACCTGTGACAAGACTGCCAGCGCCGAATTCCTGACCGATGCTGTTGGTTACGTCCAGACCTGGATCCCCGGTGTTCAGGACCCGCTATACTTCGTTCCTGTTTGGCCGATCTATCCTTCACATCAGTTGGGCGATCTTCCCGCCGCGGATTGGGCGACCGATCCCCGCGTAGCTGAGACACCTCTTGCCTATGGTCCTTACAAGCTCGTTGAATGGGTCAAGGGCGAGAAGCTGGTCTTCGCTGCCAACGAAAATTGGGTCGGTGGCGCTCCTGCCTCCCCGAACCTGGTAATCCAGATCATCACCCCTGAAAGCGCTGAAGGCTTGCTGCTTGGCGGTGAAGTTGATATCCTGGATTCAACCACCCTCGCTGGTCTTTCTGAGACCTTGAAGGCTGCTGCAGATGCTGGCGATATCGTCACCTACGTCGAAGCCGGCGGCACTTGGGAACACATCGACGTCCAGTTGTTCATCCGCTAGTCTATTGAAAGTAAGTTGAGTTAAATGGGGTAGGCATGGAAACATGCCTACCCCAGTATTACCTGCTTGTTACATAAATTACCAAACTTTCTGAACGAAATTATGAGTAAAAATAAGTTTGGTAATTTTTGCGGAACTTTGTAAGTAAGAAATTATTTTGTCTTCAGTTTGGAGAAGCCATGACCGCGTATCTGATCCGTCGAATTTTGCAATCGATTTTGGTGGTTTTTATTTCAGCAGTAGCCACTTATGTGCTGTTGAGTTTCGCACCTGGGGGGCCCATGGCAGGCTTGCGTCAAATCCAACAATCTGGACGGTTTCAGATCACAGAAGAAGATATAGCCCGCATCCGTGCCTCCTTTGAGTTGGATCTCAATCTTTCGGTTCGTTTTACCCGTTGGTTGATCGGTGTACCGCGCGGACCTGTGGTGATTGGCGGAAATGAATATTTCGCTGATGTAGTAGTGGGCTGTCGCAAGCCGCTTGAGGCAGAAGTTTTAAATTCACGGGGTCAATACGAGATTCAAGTAGTTGGATGTAAAGAAAACGTTTATATGAAAGACCTGGTTGGTCGACGGACCAGCCGAGGCATTCTCTTGGGAGATTTCGGATTGTCATGGCGTATCTTACGTGATCGTCCTGTTAGTGATCTGATCCAGAGCCGCCTATCCAAGACTTTACAATTGATCGGCCTTGAGACACTTTTATCTCTTGTGATCGGTATTCCGCTGGGTATTTATTCGGCTGTCCGCCAATATTCAAAGTTTGATTATATTTTTACAACACTCGCATTTATGGGGTCGGCCATGCCCAGCTTCTTCTTTGGCTTAATTTTGATCCTATTGTTTTCAATTCTTCCAAAAGGCGCAGGGCTGCCCTACATCCCTGCCGGTCTGTCAGAATCTGTGCGTAACTACACCATTCCCTTAATTGGTGATGTTGTGGCAGGCTCAGTGAAAGACCGAACTCTGCATTTGATATTACCTGTCACTGTTTTGACGTTGATCAACATTGCCGGGTGGAGTCGTTTTATTCGTGCCAGCATGTTAGACGTGTTGCGTCAGGACTACGTCCGCACAGCACGTGCGAAGGGATTGAGTCAGATCAGCGTCATCATGAAACACGCGCTGCGCAATGCGCTGATCCCATTTATTACGATCGTCGTATTTACAATACCGGGCCTGTTCAGCGGCGCGATCATTACAGAAAGCATCTTTGCCTGGCCGGGAATGGGCCGTCTGTATATCCTCGCGTTGGGAGATTATGATTATCCGGTAGCGATGGCGATTTTCTTCATCCTGGCTGTTCTAACCGTAATCGCAACTCTACTACGTGATATTCTATATACGATTGTGGATCCCCGCATTCGATTAAACTAGCGTTGAGGATATTTTTTCAATGACTGTAGCTCAATTAAATAAGCTTGATGCTGAAGCTGTCACCATCGAGGAACGCAGCCCGTTTCAGATTGTGATGAGGCGGTTTGTGCGTCATCGCCTCGCAATGGTATCGCTGGCCGTCATGGTGATTATTTTCATCGTAACGATCCTGGCGCCTTACATCACCTCTTTCAAGGTTGATGAACTGGATGTCAACAATTATTTCATTCCTTTCGGAAGTGTGGACGAAGCAACGGGGCGTGTACATTACCTGGGAACCGATAATATCGGGCGCGATTATTTTTCCCGATTGATTTACGCAGGACGTATCTCACTGACAGTGGCGCTGCTTTCCGTGCTTATTTCTGAGACCATCGGCGTTTTGGTGGGAGCGGTCTCGGGGTTTTATGGCCGCTGGGTGGATGCGGTCCTGATGCGCTTTGTGGAATTCATGCTCACCATTCCAACATTGCCCCTGCTCCTGATCATCTCTTCCATGCTATTGCGAAATGAAGACCTGATCCCCATTCCAGAATCGGTGTTGAGCTTTGTGGGAAATATCATGCTTCTTAGCCCAAGAGATGCTCGTAATGCAGTATTAATTGTTATCGTTTTGGCTGGATTTGGCTGGCTCTCATCGGCACAATTGATGCGTGGTACGGTTTTATCCCTGCGCGAGCAGACATTCGTTGAGGCATCTCGTTCGCTTGGCGCCACGAATATCTGGATCATTATGAAGCATATGATCCCCAACGCCATGGCTCCGATCATCGTTGATGCATCCTTAAACCTCGCTGGGTATGTGGTGGCAGAAGCCGCGCTCGCCTTTCTTGGTTTTGGGATTCAAGACCCGGTTCCTACCTGGGGGAACATGCTCTCAGCCACGCAGACTTATATGTTTGATAAACCCTGGCTGCCGCTGCTGCCGGGCATTCCCATTTTTGTCTGTTCCCTCGCCTTCAACTATATCGGGGATGGCCTGCGCGATGCGCTTGACCCGCGTTTGAAGTTATAATCGGTCAAAAATCTCAATTCTGGAGATACCTGTGGCAACGAATAATCAAAAACCTTTGCTCGAAGTACGCAATCTAAAAACCTATTTTTATACTGAAGACGGTGTTGTGCACGCGGTAGATGGCGTCAGTTTTGAAGTTAATAATGGCGAAGTTCTTGGAATCGTCGGTGAATCAGGCTGCGGTAAAAGCGTCACGTCCCTCTCGATCATGCGTTTGATCAGTGTACCCGGCAAAATTGAAGAAGGCGAAATACTTTTCGATGGCAAGGATCTTGTAAAAGCCACTGAAGAAGAGATGATGCAGGTTCGTGGTAACCGCATTTCGATGATTTTCCAACAGCCCCAATCTGCGCTTAACCCTGTTTTCCGTGCAGGTGATCAAATTTCCGAGGTGCTCAACATTCACCAGGATTTTGGTAAGGAAGCCGGTAAAAACCGAGCCGTCGAGTTACTTAAATTAGTGGGTATCCCCGAACCGGAAAGCCGCGCTGAATCTTTTCCACATGAACTTTCCGGTGGTATGGCACAGCGTGTCATGATCGCCATGGCGCTTGCCTGTGTACCAGACTTGTTGATTGCCGATGAACCCACAACCGCTTTGGATGTGACAATCCAGGCTCAGATACTCGATCTGATGCGCGATATGCGTACTCAGTTGGGTTCCGCCATGATCCTGATCACTCATGACCTTGGTGTGATCGCTGAAATGGCAGACCGTGTGGCAGTAATGTATGCGGGTGAGATCGTTGAGCAGTCTCCCGTCGCAACACTGTTTGATCGTCCGCTTCACCCTTACACCAAAGGTTTGATCGGCTCGATCCCGGTGCTTGGCGAAGTCCGGGAAAGATTGGATGTCATCCCCGGCTCTGTTCCGAATTTGGTAAATCTGCCTACTGGCTGTCGCTTTGCTCCTCGCTGCATGTCGCGTGTTGAGTACGGTTTAACGATCTGCACCGACAGGCGCCCTGAACTGGATGATATCGCTGAGGGACATAAAGTACGCTGCTGGCTTTATACAGACTCCGAAGCCGATAAGCACGTCGCTCCGATCAAACATGGAAGCAAATCTTAAGAAGAGATGATGTGGCTATGAATATAAAAATGCAAACTCAAGAGAAACCAGATCTGTTGGTTGTAAAAAATCTTACCAAGTATTTCCCTGTTCGTTCGGGTATTTTGCAGCGCACCACAGCCTGGGTAAAGGCTGTAGAGAATGTTAGTTTCGCGGTTAAGAGCGGCGAAACCCTGGGCATGGTGGGTGAGTCCGGTTGTGGAAAAACAACAGTAGGGCGTTCCATTCTGCGTTTGATCGAGCCGACATCTGGTGAAGTCTCCTTTAATGGAGAAGACATCATCAAGATGCGCCCAAAATCGCTTAAGTCCCTGCGCCGTGATATGCAGATCATCTTCCAGGACCCATATGCGTCTCTCAACCCTCGTATGCCGATCGGGGAAGCGGTGATGGAGGGCTTGCAAATTCATAAAATTGGGCAGCCTAAGGAACGTTGGGAAATTGCCATCAACATGCTTAAAAAAGTGGGTCTGGAAGAATACCATGCCCGCCGTTACCCGCATGAGTTCTCGGGGGGTCAGCGCCAGCGCATTGGCATCGCCCGCGCTTTGGCTTTACAACCTAAGTTCATTGTCTGCGATGAACCTGTTTCGGCGCTGGACGTTTCCATCCAGTCACAAGTTTTAAATATTCTCAAGGACCTGCAAAAGGAATTTGGCCTCACTTATCTCTTCATTGCACATAACCTGAGTGTAGTGGAACATATCTCCGACCGTGTGGCTGTGATGTATTTGGGCAAGATGGTTGAACTAACCGATCGTGATGCGCTTTATCGTGATCCGCTTCATCCTTATACCCAGGCCCTGCTTTCCTCCATTCCGATCCCTCACCCCAATATTAAGCGTGAGCGTGTAATTCTCAAGGGTGATGTGCCCAGTCCGCTAAACCCGCCCACTGGCTGCCGCTTCCACACTCGTTGCCCTGTAGCCATTGAAAAATGTTCACATGAAGAACCAGAGTTCAGGGAAGCCAAGCCAGGTCATTGGGTGGCTTGCTGGCTTGTGGAATAAGACGATAAATGAGACCGCCGCTCGGCGGTCTTTTTTTATTTCAGAATTTACAAACCGTTTCAAGTGTTCAACGTTGTTATAATTGGCCTCTAAGCTCATTCATCGCGCTATTCTAAATCGGCAGGCAACTATGAAAAAATATCTTTTCCCCTTTGCTCTGATCGTTATTGCCATACTTACTGGATGTCTAAGATTATCATCACAGGATGGAACTCCAACCGAATCATTCACGCCTTTTTCTACTTTAACACCAGAGCCTCCTGCCCCGACTTCTCTTACCGTATGCCTTGGGCAGGAACCAAACTCCCTTTATCCATTTGGTGAATTGAATGCGGCTGCACGAAGTGTGCTGGCTGCGATCAACGATGGCCCGTTCGATACGATTAGTTATGAATACCAGCCTGTGATCCTGACGCAGATGCCGTCCCTTGAAAACGGCGAAGCACAAATCGTCAGCACGCAGGTGCAGGATGGAGATCAGGTTGTGGATGCGAATGGGAATCTTGTCGCGCTGGAACAAGGCGTGCATGTGCATCCCGCTGATTGCCGCGCTGACGATTGTGTCATCACTTATGACGGCACGACTTCGCTTAAGATGGATCAAATGGTGGTCAACTTCCGCCTGCGCCCGGACTTAACCTGGGCGGATGGCACACCTCTTACTACTGATGATTCAGTATATGCATATGAAATTAATGCAAGCGACAAGACCTCCCCCAAATCATATTTGATCGAACGCACGCAAATCTATGAAGCCGCCGATGTACAAACGATACAGTGGTGGGGAGTGCCGGGGTTTATTGACCCATCGTATTTCCTGAATTTTTGGGCGCCCGCTCCGAAACATCTGTGGGGTGAATTTCCCGCAGATGAATTGCCTTCCATTGACGTTGCATCACGCACGCCGATGGGCTGGGGGCCTTACATGATGGTCGAATGGATT
Source organism: Candidatus Villigracilis sp. (assembly GCF_057083605.1). Classification (NCBI taxonomy): domain Bacteria; kingdom Bacillati; phylum Chloroflexota; class Anaerolineae; order Anaerolineales; family Candidatus Villigracilaceae; genus Candidatus Villigracilis; species Candidatus Villigracilis sp. The sequence goes on from NZ_JBXMTI010000003.1 coordinate 55,759, forward strand.
CCGGGCGATCACATCACTTTGGAGAAGAATCCATATTATTTTCGCATTACGGATGGATATCCAAAAATTGATACGCTCTCCTTCCGCTTCATTCCCAACCCGGATACGGCTCTGAGCGAGATGATTGCAGGCCGCTGTGACATTCTCGACCCATCCATTCCACTTGATGAGCAGGCAGGCTTGTTGAAGGAAATGCAGGTCGCTGAACAGGCGCAAGTATTCATCAATTCTGGGATGACCATAGAATGGCTTGGGTTGGGACTTGTGCCCGCCTCTTATGATAATGGTTATGATATTCAAAGAGACAGGCAGAATTTTTTTGCCGATGCTCATACCCGCCAGGGCATTGCTTATTGTCTTGATCGTCAATCAGTGGTCAATCATGTCCTCTTTGGAATGACGATTGTGCCGCCCTCATACATTCCAGTTGAGCATCCTGTGAATGACCCAAATATTGCGCCTATCCCTTATGATCCCGAGGTGGGCATTTCGCTGCTCGAACTGGCTGGCTGGCAGGATACAGATAAAAACCCTGCCACGCCCCTGCGCGCAGTGGAAGTTGACAATGTTGCGTACAATACGCCGTTGCAATTGAATTATTACACTACAACCGCCACGCAACGCAGGCAGGTTGTGGACATTCTCGAAAAGTCGCTTGCGGAATGCAGCATAGGTCTTAATGTTGAATATTTTTCACAAAGCGATCTTTATGCCGGGGGACTCAATGGCTTACTCTTTGGGCGCAATTTTGACCTCGCTGAATATGCAATGGGTGTCAATAGCATTGAACCTCCCTGTGGTTGGTTTACCAGCGCCGAAATCCCTTCCGAAGACAATTCATGGGTTGGGGCAAATATCACTGGCTATAGCAATGAAGAATATGATGCCGCCTGTCGTGAAGCACAACTCTCATTACCGGAGGAACAGGCTTACATCAATTCGTATCGAGAGACTCAGATCATTCTCTCAACCGACCTGCCCGCCATCCCCTTGTATTATCGTCTTCAGATCGCAGCAACCGGCCCTGATATTTGCCATTTCGATTTTGACCCAACCGCCAATCCGCTTTGGAATATTGAATCGGTTGATAAGGGCGACTCCTGTCAAAACTGATTGGAATTTATCAGACAAACTTTGCTATAATGCAATTTATAAGATTTTACAAGTCTTACATGGCAAAGGCAAATGGTAATCCTCTTTCATAATTTTTTCGCTTCCGAAATTATTCATACATCCACTCCATGCACACAATCTGCTGGAAGGTAGAGTAGGCATTTATGGATCGCAATATTCTTCTTGTTGATGATCATCGCGATATTATCCGTCTGTTGCACTCCACACTTGATACCCTCAAAAACGAAGAGATGAAGGTTTTTGAAGCTCCATCGGGCGAAGAGGCGCTCCTTGAATCCACGCGCCATAAAATTGACTTGCTTATCACTGATTTCATGCTCCCTGGCATGAGCGGCGTGGAATTAATGCACAAGGTGCGCGGGCGTCATCCCGAAGTAAAAGTGATCTTCATCACCGGCATGACCGATAAAAAAATGCGCGACGAAATGTTCAACGCCGGTGCCCTTGCCATCTTCGACAAACCCATTCCAATGGCAGATTTTTTGGATGTGGTTGAGCGCGGGCTTGGCCTTGTGCAAACGATTTTCCCCCCTGAAAGATCGGGAGAGCAGGTCGAAGAACGTACATCCAGACTTTCAGACCTGCTTGCTAATTTCAGGCAGGATATCAAAGCCGAAGCAGTTTTTCTGCTTAATGATCGCGGCCTTGTGCAGGCGCGTACTGGCAAACTGCATGATTCAAGCATGGAAGTTTCGCTTGTTTCCACGCTGATGGCAATCCATGCCGCCAGCTTAAAAGTTGCCCGCCATAACCATCAGGAAACACTGGACTCCTTTCACGTATTCAGCGGCGGCGACCACGACCTGCTTTTCATTCCCGTTACACCGCTATATGCCCTGCTCGTTGCTGGCAACGGTCTCGCCGCTGAAGATCGCATTCTTGACACAGTGAGCGGCCTGCTTGCTTTACGGACGGAGGTTGAAAAATCTCTCAAATCCATGGGTGTGACTGGGGAACTTAAACTTGCCTCAGCCGACAGTGGTAGATCCGCTACATCTGCCTCACCGACAGTTGCCACTAAAAAACAGACAGATAAACTCGCGAACGCAGTTCCTGCCCCTGAAATGGAAGCATTGCTAAAAGAGGCCTCTGCTCAAAAAATAAAACCCAAAAACGCCGACGATTTTTGGAACGAAGCTGCTCAAAAGCACGGCAAAAAACCCGCCAACTCAGAGGTTATTTCGCTCGAAGAAGCGCGTAAGCTCGGCATTATTTCAGACGGAAAGTAAAATAATTTGTGATACAATTTTGCCCGCACTGGGGCATGGTGCAATGGCAGCACACCAGCCTTTGGAGCTGTGGATCTTGGTTCGAATCCAGGTGCCCCAGCCTGATACATCCGCAATAGCGGACTATTTTTCTAAAACAGGATTTGAGTGGCATCGCCGCACGAATCCTGTTTTTGTTACCCCGCACATTTTTTAGCTCTTATCGAAATGCGCAGGGTTGAGGTGACAATATGAAGATAACCGCCATCCTGCTCGCCGCCGGCCAGGGGACTCGTATGAAATCATCCCTTCCTAAAGTATTGCATCCCATAGCTGGCAAACCTATGATCTGGCATGCATTGCAGGCAATTCAGCAATCCACCACTGAGAAACCAGTGGTAGTGGTTGGGCATGGCGCTGAGGAAGTTACAAAGTACCTCGGCGATTCTGCGCAGACAGTCTTGCAGGAACCGCAGCTCGGCACGGGTCATGCAGTAATGCAGGCTGAATCTTTATTAAAGGGAAAGTCAGACCTTATCGTTGTTTGTTATAGCGATATGCCTTTATTACGCGGCGAGACACTACAAAAACTTGTTGAAACGCAGAAAAATAATAAAGGTCCTATTTCCATGCTGACTGTGGTTGCGGATGACCCACGCGGATTTGGACGTATCATCCGCAAAGTGGACGGTTCTGTAGAAGCCATCGTGGAGGAATATGTCGCTACGGCAGAGCAGTTACAGGTCAAGGAATTGAACGTGGGCGGGTATTGTTTCGACGCAAATTGGTTATGGGACGCCTTACATCGCATCCCTAAAAATCCTAAAAAAGGCGAATATTATCTGACCGATATCATTGAGTTGGCATCGAAAGATGGATTATCAGTCCAAGCCACTGTGATGGATGATCTGGAAGAGACGATTGGAATTAATTCCCGCGTGCATCTTTCAGAAGTGGAAGCAGGTATGCGCAGACGTATTAATCAGGAACACATGATCAATGGGGTGACGATGATAGACCCTGCCTCCACATACATTGAAGTTGATATAAAGATTGGCAGGGATACAATCCTCATGCCGAATACTTATTTGCACGGAAAGACCGAAATCGGCGAGGGCAACGTGATCGGGCCGAACACGATCATCCGCGATTCAAAGATCGGGGATCGCTGCAAAGTGCTTGCATCAGTTTTGGAAGGTGCATTGTTGGATGATGATGTGGACATGGGACCATTCGCGCGCTTGCGTAAAGGCGCTCATCTTGGCAACCACGTCCACATGGGGAATTTCGGCGAGGTGAAAGATTCACATCTGGCTGAGGGCGTGAAGATGGGGCACTTCTCATATATTGGCAATGCAAAAATTGGCGCCAATACTAACATTGGCGCAGGAACAATAACGGCGAATTACGATGGAGAGAAAAAGAATGAAACCGAGATCGGTCAGGACGTTTTCATTGGTTCAGATACCATGCTGATTGCGCCCTTGAAAATTGGCTCGGGTGCACGCACTGGCGCAGGCGCGGTGGTGACTAAAAACGTGGCGGAGGATACACTTGTAGTAGGCATGCCCGCTCGCGCCATCAAAAAACTCGAACGAAAAGCTAAAAAGAAATAAGCAGGTAATAAACAATGACCCTGAAAAAAGAAGAAAAACAATCTTTGATCGACCTTGCCAACGAAGCACGGCGGCGTGCTTACGTGCCGTATTCGAAGTACCCCGTTGGCGCAGCCCTGCGGACCAAGTCTGGGCGATTGTATACCGGTGTCAATGTGGAAAACGCGGCTTATCCGCAAACCATGTGCGCCGAACGGGTTGCCATCTTCAAAGCTGTATCAGAAGGTGAAACTGAATTTGAAGTGATCTCCGTGGTCACGAATAATGGTGGCTCTCCCTGCGGTGGATGCAGGCAGGTGATGGCTGAATTTGGTTTGGATACCATCGTCCTGCTTGCAGATGGGAATGGGAAGCTGGTGAAGCAAATGACCGTTAGCGAATTGCTGCCCGAAGCATTTACGCCGAAGCATCTTGTGATAAATAAATAATTGTAGAAATGTAAACACGTACACAAGGAACAGATAACTGTTACCTGTGTACGTGTTTACATTCATACGTGTATACTGATCTCCATGACCAATTTCCGCTCCTTCCGCGCTTCTGCTGTTGTGCTTCGCCATTCTGATTGGGGTGAAGCCGACCAATTGCTCACGCTTTACACGCGCGAACAGGGTATGGCGCGCGCGCTGGCAAAAGGTGCGCGAAAAATGACATCGCGCAAGGGTGGGCATTTACAACCCTTCACACATATCACCGTTCAGCTTGCGAAGGGCAGGGATCTACTGATCGTTACGCAGGTTGAAACAATCAATGCCTTTTTACCCCTGCATGATGACCTTGTAAAATTAAGTTACGCCTCTTATGTAGTTGAATTATTACTGCGTTTCTCTTATGAAGAGGAAAGTGCAAACCCTACGATCTTTCGATTGCTGATCGAAACATTAGATCGCATCGAAAAAGAGTCCGAAGCATGGTTGGCTGTTCGTTACTATGAAATGAGATTATTGGATTCTGTGGGGTTTCGTCCGCAGTTGTTTGAATGCGCAAATTGCGGTCGCGAAATTCTGCCTGAAGATCAATATTTTTCCTTCACGGCTGGCGGTGTGATCTGCCCTCGCTGCGGCCAGGGACTGCCCAACCTTGCGAAGCTCTCTGTTGAAACACTCAAGTATATGCGCCATTTCCAAAGATCGAGTTATAAAGATGCATCTCGCGCGCGTCCCAGCTTTGAGGTCCAGAAAGAGGTGGAAGTTCTTATGCAGGGATATTTCACTTATCTGCTCGAACGCGAGTTGAATACGCCGGGCTTCATCAAGCGCGTCAAATCATAGCGGGAAATTTCTTTTACTCCAATTCAAGACAAAAAACCAGGCTGCAAATAAAACGATCGGTTTCAACATGCGCCACAGCAGGATTTGAAACCATCTCCATTTGAAAGAATAGATGACTTGCGAAAAGAGCCAGCGCGCGATCAACGTTTGACCAAGCCCGCTTCGCACCAGCCGACGCTTGTATCTGCGGAATGAAAATTCGTTACGCTGATAAGACTCCGCGATCTCCTGCGCGGCGATGGCTCCATATCCCAACGCCATGCTGATTCCCTCGCCGAAGATCGGGTCTGCGCCAACAGCATCGCCAACCAATAACACACGCGGAATAGAAGTTTTGTTCCACGGGCTGTACCAGCGGATGGGATGACCTTTGATCTCATAATCATTTAAGTCAAAGCCGTGGCGTTTCATCTCTTCTGCAAGGGGTTCTTTCAAGGCAGGGCGTTTCTGATCTGCAAGAATATTCGTATCGTAAATTCCCCAACAACGCATGGGCTCACCATTGACTTGTGTGGGGAAGTCCCATGTATAGCCTGCGATGTTATTTGGCACGGGGAGGAAATCAAAGTATGCTATGTCATTGCGAGGGGTGCTTTTCCCCGAAGCAATCTGGTTGTTGATGTTGGAGATTGCTTCATCGGGCTTTGCCCTCCTCGCAATGACGGAATAATCTGGGGTTATGACTTCCAAAACCCGCGCCGTATAAACAGGCTCATTCGGGAAAATACAACGACGAGTGATTCCATTTGAGCCATCTGCGCCAACAACAATCTCTGCCCGAAATTCTCCCTGATCGGTACAGATGGTTACACCATTTTCATCAGGAATGATCTGATTTACTTTGACGCCTTCCCGAATTTCGATTCCCGATTCCCGAGTCTTTTTTGCCAGCCAATGGTCGAACTCGTTGCGGCGGATCACGCGGATGGCATGTCTCCTTGGCACGCGGACGTTGAGTCCCTTGCCTGCAAAATCGAAGCGGGCACTGGGCGCATCCACATGGGGCACTTCGCGCACGTCGAGGCCGAGCCTTTCGAGAATGACTTCGGCATCGATGACGAGTCCGCCTGCGCAAAGTTTGGGGCGCGGATAATGCTCTTTTTCCAGAATCAAGATTCGGTGAGTCAGATGCGGAGCGATCTTCGTCAGATGCAATGCGGTAGAAAGTCCGCTTGGGCCGCCGCCGAGGATGATGATATCTTTATCCATTCCCCAATTGTGCCATAAAAAATAGCTAGGAGTGCAAAATCTCCAGATTTTGGAAAGTCATTCGCAAAGCCATGTGCAAAGTCAGGAGACTTTGCACCGTTAAGTTTAATCCGCTGCGGCTGTGGCTGGGACCGGGGCGACGCTGCCTCGCCAAAAGAATGCCCAGTACATGATGACGGATATGGTATAGAGGATGATCGTGCCCATGAATGAAGGGCCGAAACCGTATTGAACTTGCAGCCAGCCGCTGATGGTGGGGCTGAATGCCCAACCGAAGTTCCAGGCCATGCTGGTGAGGCTGGCGACGGTGGCGCGGCCTGATGGTTCAACGCGTTCCATAATGAAGGTCTGATAGACGGGCGAACTCATGTTCATCAATGCGAGGCGGATGTAATAGGTTGCAGCGCCGACCCAGAAGATGGGTGAGAAGCCAAGCAGAATCAGGAACGGGATTGATAGCGCCTGTGTGATAACCACAAGCTGGATTTTGCCAGTGCGTTCTGCAAGCGGCGGTGCGATCAGTAACCCAATGCCCATTGCCAGTGAACCCCATGCAAATAATGTGCCGATGACGGGGTCTGGCTGGTGATGGAATTCGCGGAAGAAGACGTTCATGAATGGCATGACCAGCCCTGCGCCAAGCGACGTGAGTAGCATAGGCAGGATCAACTTTGTCAGCAGTAGTGGGTTCTTAGCCGCATATTGAAATGGTGCAAAGATGGCGCGTTGGCTGTGTTCGAGTTTTGGGGATGTGAGAAATATCAACGGGATGATTGCCAATGCTGCGCCGATACCGATGATGAAAATTGAATCGCCATATGCAATACTGCTGGTGGCGATTACATTTTTGGCGTTACCCATCCAGGTCGGCAGGTAGCCGCCAATCCAACTACCAACGGAGGCCATGGTCATTTGCAAACCCTGGCCGAAACTAAAAAGATAGGTACGCTCTTTTTCGTTGCTGTTCTCCATCAGGAAGGGTGACATGGTCACACCTGCCAGGCTTTGTGCGATACCAGAGAGAACGTTCATGGAATAGAAGGAAGTCTCTGATTGCCATAGCGCCATTGCAAGAATGGAGATGCTGAGCAACGCTCCAGAAAGGAGGAGCGAATTTTTACGCCCAATCATGTCTGCGAGGTAGCCCATGGGGAGGGCGGCGATCAACGCAACGAAACTGCTGGTGGTGATGAGGTTGCCAAGCAGGGCTTCATCAAAACCGAGGCTGAGAACGTAAAAGTTAAAGATCAAACGAAACACACCCATCACTGCGCCGATGAGAATGACGTTTAACAAGTAAAGCCGCGCGTTTGGTCTGAAAGCGCGGATCTGGGAGTTATATTCGCCGAGCACACGGAACGGCCTTGGAATTCTTGTGTTTTGTTGGTTCATTCCTTCTCTTATTCCTGTGGATTGCTTTCCAAAAAGGCTTGTAGACTGCCGAAGATGGATTCAAGTGCCTGCTTGCGTACCGCGTAACGCTTCTCGTCATGGTTCAGGGATAGTTCCACAAGGCTGGCGAGGCGCAATTCACTTAAGTGATGTGTTACTGTTGGCGGGCGAAGCTGCAATTTGCGGGCAATTTCTGACGGGGTGAGACTTTCATGCGAAAGATAGTAAAGGATCTTCAAACGCGTTGGGTCGGCCAGGGCTTTGAGTGACCTCACAAGCGCATCGGGCACGGTCTCACCGGGGATTACAGACATATCCATGGGGCGAGCGCCAAAGAGCAGCAGCATGGTGTCTTTGTCAATTTTCTCGAAGAAGATCAGCGGAGTTGTCCAGAAGGCAGGCGCAATGACGAATTTTGCGGCGCGGAACTCATCCCCCAGTTGAATACCTTGTGAGAGTTCAAAAAATAACCCTTCGATATTCATGGTGGAGGCCAGATTCTGAGCGCGTTCCAGACTGGTTCTTAGTATGGGTTCAACACGTTTTTCTTCCTCTTCGAAGAAGGCCTGATAATAGGATTGCATAGCCGAGAGAAATCCCTCGCCAAGTTCTTCAGGACGGCTCCACCAATCTAGGCAGCGCTCCAGGGCTTCCTTCTTGAGGCCGCCGTGTTTTTTGCCAAAGATCTTCAGGAAAAAATCAACATCTTCCGTCGCCCAGGTCCCATTTGATGTAATTCGTAACAGGGTTTCATTGAACTGTTTGTGCTTTTCCAATTCATCTGGATCGTTGCCCTGATACGGCTCACCCACTCTTAACAATTTAATCAGCCGTTCAGCGGGCGGGATTTGCTTCAAGGCCCAGAGCGCGCTGATCGCATCCTTGGGGGCAGGCAGGCTATTCAGCCACTTGAGCGGCACGCCGGCAATCGGATACACATCCTCCAGCAGTTTGCGTTCAGCCGCCGGTATCCGTGAGCGGACGCCGGCGGCATAGGATGGGCGGATGCCAAAATAATCTGGCTCATGCAAAACGTGCAGGCTGATGAATAGCTCGTAGGCTGTTCCAAAATCCCAGGTGATGGTGGGGGAGATGAGCTGGCTGTCAGTCATAATTTCCTTGATCTGCTGCGGGATTATTTCGTTGATTTCAATTTTCTGCCAATCGAGATCAACATCTGACCTGTGTTCTGGTCAATGTGGTCGTTGAAAGGTGGGATGAACTTGAAAACGGTTCCAAGTGTCACAAGCACCTGCCCGGTTTGCTGGGTGAACACGCTTCGTGTGGAAGTTTCCTTTTCATTTACCTGTATATGAGCCTCTTGCTCTTCGATTAGGCATTCATTCATATTGATAGACATGGCATCCTCTCTCTCAAATAAAACCAGTAGTTAGGCAGTTGCCTGTGTTAGACCGATGTCTAATTAGATAATAGTCTAACAAACTATCTTTGTCAAGAGGTAATTTTCTGGAGATTGCACCTAATTTTTTGTGTATTTGCGGATGGCGTATAATTTCGGAGTTAGAATTGCAAACTATGCCAATAAGATTTCAACCAAAGTTCACTAGACAAGTTATTCCAAAAGTGCGAAAAGGTGCATTAGTTATTCCGACGAATGCAACTCCACTTAAGAGTCTTCCTCCTAATGTAGCTCAGATTGTAGGTACGCTTCGTCCTACAGTACCTCCCCATAGTTTCAGTTTTCATTATGTGGATTACCCATTTAAGAAAGACTTGTTTGATGATGGAAAAATGATCGACAATGGCGTCTATGAATTTTCAGTCAAAGATGCAGTAATAGGAGTATATGACTTGCAAGCTTTTCAAGATAATGAGTTTTGCTGGTCTTTTGCGACAACTGATCAAACGATAGTTTTGGTAGCTCTTAAGATCGGTGAAACATTCGATGTGAAAATTAAGAGACCATTTAGGCGAGTTTTACACATTTCTCGATCCCACTTCCCACCTGGTATTCCAGATAGTGATTACGGAAGATTCCCAATTCATATATCCAACGACGTCCCTAGAAATGAATGGTTCAGAATTACCACATCATACGAGCCAGGATCAAAAAGGACAGAATCAAGGTTGCCATTCTTCTTTGGCTTTAGGTTGTATGGATTCCGCCGCCAAGATCAGCGTCCAATGTGGAGAAAATTTCTGTCAGATGCCGTGATCTTTGCACAAAAGGGCGATTGGGGAACTGGACTCATGCACGTGGCATTTTCCCTAGAGTCGTTCATAGACATGCAACTGATTCGTGCTTTTCAACCGTCAAAATTTCCCGATGTATACGAAGATCACCTGCTGAGAGTTGGTGAGAAGAGGGAAGAGCTTCATGCCCTTTGGCATCGCAAACTTGGTAAAAAAGAAATAAACAAAATGTATGATATTCTAACTAAGAATATTTTTACACCTCGCAATAATATTGCTCACGGAAGGAAGAATAGCGAGGATATTAGTCCAAGTGAATATGTACAAAGCATAAAAACAGCAGTTGAATTCATTTGGGACTTAGATAAAGCATCTCGAAAGCATTTAGTGCCAGTTATGTATCTCTCCGACCCAGCAGCGTTAATTGACCAAGCATTGATCAAAAATTGTCGTGAAGCAATTTTAACAAAGCGTGCAGTGGACAAGCGGGTACGCACCGCCAAAATGGCATGATTCCAACTGAGACTTTACCCCGTTGCGTTAACTGGTTCTCCCCGCTTGCCACTAACGCTCATCGTTTCCTGCCGAGCTATTTAGATGTTGTTTTCAATGAAAGGATGGAGAGATGGCACGCAAAATCTTAAGCAGCATGTTGATCGGATTCAGTTCAGTCCTTTTGCTTGCAAGTGTGATCGGGATCGTCCTATCCTGGGTGTATAACGAGCCACTGACCCGCCAGGCGGTTGGCAGGCTGGAGGAGATTGACGCGGAATTCGAGCAGGTGGAAATTACATTGAAGGATTCAAAAATAGAATTAGATCGCACCTTGCGCATCGTGGATGCCACCGAAGAAGCGTTGAATAAATTTACCCTCAACGACCCCAAAGGCTTCTTTGAAGATGTGCAATCCACGCTGGGCGAGGGCCTCGTACCAGAATTGGAAGTTGCCAGGGAAAGGCTGGTTTCTGCGCGAGATACATTGGAACGCTTGCGCGTCACTCTCTTCGGTTTGAGTTTGGTGCCATTTCTTGAGATCAATGTCCCCGATCAAATCCTGGTCGACTTGATAGATTCTGCTGATTCGCTTGAAGCCCAGATCGGGGGTGTAAGCGAACTTGCCAAGCAAGCCGCCACCTTCCTGGATGACGCATCCTATTTATTGAGCGGCGACTTTGGCGAGACACGCGAAAGCCTGGAATATTTCCTGGCAGAGATCGATATCTATCAAGAAAAAGTAGCTGGATGGCGCGATCAAGTCGCTGGGTTGATTGAATCAATACCCATGTGGCTTGACCGCGCTTCGGTCAGCCTGACGGTATTTTTGCTCTGGTTTGGATTCTCTCAATTTGGGTTGATCCTGCATGGGTTAAGTATGAGGCGAGGCGTTAATCCGCTGGATGTGCTGCGGAAGACATCCGAATAGTTATGTCATTGTGAGGGCTGGTGGTTGAGTAGCCGCGCACTTGCTATTTGCGGCGTATCGAAACCCAGCCCGAAGCAATCTCATCACTGAATTAGAGATTGCTTCGGGCGAAGAGCAAGAACGCCCTCACAATGACATGTGGTTATTACGCGTACGCGCCAGACCAGGTTTCAAACTGCCGCCCATCATGTTCTTCGGGCATGTAAAAGGTGAGATAGGTCAGCGCCTGATAGGGTACAAATTTTTGTTCCTTCGGATTCTGGATCGCGAGATCGTAATACGAATGCCAGGTACCGGCATTGAAGTAGATCTGGCTTTGGGGGTCGGGCATCACAATATTCATGCCAAGTGGTACAACTTCGTAATAATGCGTGTGCCCATAAATGATGTGCTGGGCTTTGCCATTTAGAAAAGCAGGTTCCTGCAAAGCATGGCTGGCAAAGGAATGTTTATTGCCCCACATTTTTTTACGCACCCATATTACCACATCGTTGATGGTTGAAAACGATGCGTGCCCCGAGATCTTTACGATCAACTGCATGGCATCCACAATATCGAAGCGAAAAGCTTTGTCGGCCTCGCGTACAAAATCCATTTGCAAAAATTCATCCGCGATCTCGTCCCACACTTCCTTCAATTCATCCTCCAGCGGATGTTCGCCTGCATAATGCCGAATCTGCCCGCTGATCCAAAGCGGGGAAGCCAGCACCGGGCGAATGTTGGCGATCTTGCGCAGGCTTTTCACAATGCCATCGGGCAGGCGGTCGCCATATCTTTTTTGCACTTCAACCGGGAAACGGTTGCATACATCCATGGTGAAGGCATCACCCACTGTGCCATGGTCACGTCCGCGGTCACGGTCATAATTGAATTTGTCGTACACATCCCCATGCCGCGCAAGGACTTTATGCCGCTCGAACAAATCTTTTAGGAGGGGAGATTCATCCGCGTCATATGGGAAGGGGGAGGCTGGGTTGCTCAACCCCATCTTTTGAATCATCTCGAGGCGGATCCTGTCAAAGGCTTCGCCTTTTAAGTGATAGTACCAATCGTGATTCCCCACCATGTAATGAATACGGACCTTAAGTGGATATTGCTCTGTGCTTTGAAAATCAGGATTGCCCTTGCTGTCGACAGGTGCTAAGCGGATCTCTTCACCATTGGCAAGGCCGCGCAGGATTCCCATGGCTTCTTTATTTTCTTCGAGGATCGCGCGTGTGACCTCCAGCAATTTGGGTGCGTAATTTGGGTTGCCTGGGTCACTCCATGGGCGAATGTAGTTTGCATCGCTGGGAGATGTATCCAGCCAATGCGTGGAATGCAGCGGGTCTAGGATGTCGCCCATCAACAAAACGTCGAGGCTTTCTATCGGACGGTATCCGCCCTCCCTGCGCCAGGAGGCGAAGCGGGCGGTTTCAGTCAGGCGTTTGGCAAATAATCGAAATGCGCTGGGTGAGATTGAATCGGCTGTGGTTCCATCCCCAAGATGTAGGTCACTGATGATAACGAGCATATATGTCTCCTGTTGGAGTGAATTATAGCGCGAATGATTTGATTAGCCCGATAATCGCAGCATGAATTCGCGCCGCTGATTTTGGTTGTATAATTTTTGTAAACTTTATCTCTCACGGGGAAAGAAATGGAACTGACCGGGAGGTGCGTTATGATGCCTGAGTTTTTTGATGAACGTAAAAACATGGTGGAGCATCAACTGCACGCGCGCGGGATCAATGATGTCCGCGTACTCGCCGCTTTTGAATCGATCCCCCGCCATCTCTTTGTACCGCAGGAATCGCGGGAATGGGCCTATGATGACCGCCCGCACCCGATTGGTTTCGGGCAGACGATTTCACAGCCTTATATTGTTGCATATATGACCCAGTTGTTGAAACTGGAAGAGACTGAATGTGTGCTTGAAGTGGGAACAGGGTCGGGCTATCAGGCGGCGGTTCTTTCGCGCCTGGTGCGTGAGGTGCATTCGGTTGAAATGATCCCATCCCTGGCTGACCGTGCCGCTCGTACACTTGCCGACCTGGGCGTGACGAATGTTTTCATTCACATCGTGGATGGGTCACAAGGCTGGGCAAAGGCCGCGCCATACGACGCGATCATCGTCACTGCCGCTGCGCCTCGCGTGCCGAAAAGCCTGTTGAATCAACTGGCCAATTATGGACGGATGATCCTGCCTGTTGGCGGGGAGGGAAATCAGAAATTGGAATTGTGGCGGCGCGATGGAAATTCATTCACGCAAGATTCATTGCTGCCCGTTGCCTTTGTCCCGTTGAGAGGGAAAGAAGGGATATGATAATCGTGCGCTTTCGGTACTTGCCCGGGGGTCAATTGAACTTTGGAATCAGGTCAGGACTAATAGGTTATTTGATAAATAAGTATTCCTTTGTATGCTTACAACCAACCCACTGGGCACCTTCATACATCTGATGCTGCCCTAACAACAAACAGTTATTTTCCCACTCGTGTTTTAAGGAGATGAATTAATGTTTTCATACAGAAATAAACTGTTGAGTATGGTTTCGTTACTGGCAATTTTCTTATCTGCATGCAACCTGCCCGCACCCGTTACAGCCACTCCTGAACTGGACGATCCGATTCGTGTCGTAGACTTATATGTTTCCACCACTGGGAACGATTCGAACGACTGCCTGAGCGAGGCAACAGCCTGTCTTACCGTTTACAGCGCACTGGGTAAATCGACCCCGTTTAGCATCATTCATATCGGTCCTGGAGAATTCCGCAGAGTGGCCGGCGGCGCGCTGAATGCCCGCCATGATCTTACGATCATTGGAGCGGGTGTAGATCAAACGATTCTCACCACCAACTCGTGGGGTGTAATCCAATTAACCAACCCGGCGCGGGTCGAGATCCGCAACCTGACAATAGCCGGGGAGGATCGAATGGAGCCACATGGAACTGGGATTGAAGTTCGCGGAGGTGTGCAACTGGTGCTCGAAAACTGCCGTATCCGTGGGCACAACCAGGGGCTGGTCATCTACGCGGAAGCCAACGCAACCGTGCGCAATTGTACATTCGACGACAATTATTACACCCTCACGAACCGGGGGGATCTGACCCTGACCGCCTCCACCCTGACCGATAACCTGCTCGGGCTAACGAATATCGGCACCGCGCTGGTAATGGATACTGCTTTTGATGGCAATGGCACCTTCGATTCTACAAGCGGAGCATCCACAACAGCCGTCACCAATGGCGGGGCCGGCGAGCTGTCTCTCCGTGGCGGAAATGTGTCTAACACCCGGGGATTTGGTGTCCTGGTAAGTGGAGGAGTTGTCACGCTCGAAGATGTCACGGTTGACCATAACGCCGGCGTCGCGGTCTGGCTTCAGCAGGGGCGGTTGACAGTCCTCTCAAGCGTGATCAGTGATAACGGCGCTTATGGAGTTGCCATTGGTGGACGAAGCAGCGTGACAGATATCGGGCGTGTGGATATTTTCCAATCTGCAATTCTGAGGAATGGTTCCTCTGGTGTGCGGATTGATGGTGGAGAGATACACATTCAAAATACCACCATCAGTGGAAATGTCGCCACAAGCTCAGGCGGCGGTGGAATTTGGGGTTATGGCGGCGACCTCTTCCTGCTCGATTCAACGGTTGCCTATAACACAGGCAAGGGATTGGAACTCGGCCCCGGTGGAGATGTCGGCCCGGCAACTATCACCACTCGCCGTAGTGTGGTGGCATTGAATTCCGGCCCCGAATGCCAGCTTGATCCAAGCACAACCTTATCGGCAAGCATATTTGCTACTTACGTATGCAACGAATCCTGGACGCCGGCTACGCTCAAGCTCCAGCTACTGACAGCAGATGCAGGTACATTTGTTCATCCAATTGACGCTGATAGTCCCTTGGTAAATGCTGGCGGACCCGCAGCTACCTGCCCAAGCGAGGATCAACGAGACTTTCCGAGACCGGCAGGCAGCTCATGTGATGTAGGGGCCTATGAATATGGGTCGACTTCCGCTGCCATTGTGATTGCCACGCCGGGCACACCGGATATTATCCCGCTCGTGACCGACACACCTGAATCAGCTTCGTTTATCCTCGTTATCTTGGTGCCGGCCAACTGTCGGCAGGGACCGGGAACGGTTTATCCAGTTGTGAATTCTGCATTGGCGGGGCAACAGATTCAAGTGATCGGGAAGAATACAGAAGCTACCTGGTGGTACAGTCAACTGGCAAATGATAAATGCTGGATCTCGAATGTTGCAGGCATACCATCCGGTGATCTCACTCTGCTTCCCATCATTCCTGCTCCGCCCACGCCAGTACCAACGGAGACCGAAACACCGGACGAGGAACCTGTTGACCCTGATAATGATGGGGATGGTTATCCCGCCAGCAATGACTGTAACGACAATGATCCCAAGATCAACCCCGGCGCTGCTGAGACTCCAGATGACAAAGTGGACAGTAATTGCAACGGAGACGACGACAAATAAGTACAAAGGAATAAGAAGCCAGTCCATAGCAGACTGGCTTTTCATTTAACGTCAATAATGGATAAGGGATTGTGTCATGCTGAGTGCCGCTTTTCAGGCGCGAAGCATCTCGCAACTTGTATTCGAGACCCTCACCTGCACCGAACGCAGGTACGGTGTCAGTCGCTCAAGACCGCTCTTTCACATCGTCCCGATGTCCTTCGGGAGGGTGACACAGCTTCTTTAATTTTCTTATCCGTTATTCACGTCATTTACGCCTCATAGATTGAGCTCGCAGCTTCTTGACATAGAACATGTGTTCTATTACACTCTCACCTATGTCCATCTGGAAATTCTTTAAACAGTTTATGGGTACGCATCGAAAGAAGAAATACTTTAATGTCTTGGGTGCTCCTTTGCATTTTAAATTGATTCATTTGGCCGCCTATGAGAAACGTAAAAGAAAAAAACAACCTTATAAGGAAGATGCACGCCTGAAACTTTGGAAAATTCTTTCCCGTCGTGAACAAGATGTGACCGCGCTTACCTGCCTCGGATATACAAACCCTCAAATTGCTGCCCGTTTGAGTTTATCTATAGAAACGATCAGAACTTACCTTGAAAATGCCATTCACAAGTTGAGGCTGCGAAACAAAGCTGACTTACGAGTACTGTTTGCTGATTGGGACTTTAGTGAATGGGAGAGGAGAAAAGACCCCTATCGCTAGCCTGATATATATTTCTTCCACTATATTTGCTCCCCCTTTTAAGGCTTACTCATTGGTTACCCCCGAAAAGGGGTTTTTTATTTTTTGAGTTTTAGCTAATCTAAAGGGATGAAAAGATTTTTAGAAAAACCAATCCTCGAAAAAACTTCTCTTAAGACTTTTCTTTGCCATTCCCACAGTGACCGTATGGTTGTGTATGCATTATGGTCGCGCTTGAAAAAGGACGGCGTGGATGTATGGCTGGATCGGGAAAACCTGCAGCCCGGGCAGAATTGGGAATATGAAATCCGTAAGGCGATTCTTAAAAGTGATATAGTCATCGCCTGCCTTTCGCGGGGATTCAATAAACGAGAAGGATTTCGTCACGAGGAGTTGAAGATCGCGCTTGAAAAAGCAAATTTAATTCCCGATAATGAAGTCTTTGTTATCCCTCTCCGCTTGGAAGAATGTGACATACCCGAGTCCTTGCGTCATTTACACCGTGTGGACTTGTTTGAGGATGATGGTTACAAAAAACTCATCCGCTCCCTGCGCAGGGATGTTGGATAGATGTGGAATATGTTTCTATTTAAATATATAATATGATGAATTCTAAGTAATTCGTCGAAAATCATTTTACAACTTGTTCCTGCTCTTTCGGGGGCTTAGCCCCCGAAAAGCCAAAGATACGTCTAAAAACTTTTGACCGATTACTTAAAAGCCAATCTAAAAAACGATCTGGAGGATAACCATGGAACAATCTCAACCTCAAAAGAAGAATAATGTTAGATATATCACCTTGATTTTGATGCTCGTTTCGATCTTTCCGTTGGTCTTTGGCGGCTATCCATTTTTCAAACAGATCGCACTGGATACGATTGGCGTGAAAACTACCGGACAGGTGTCGGAAGTTCTAGGGAGCAAGACAAAGTCTCCTGTTGTGCATTTTACAACTGAAGATGGCCAGGAGATCAAGTTTAAATCTTTTTATGCAACCAACTTTCTTACCTTTAGCGCCGGGCAGGAGGTTGAAGTCCGTTACCTTGCGAGCTATCCTCAGGTCGCAGAGGTTAGCGTGTTGGGACGGGTCCATTATTTATCCAATTTAGGCGCGACCTGTTTGGGAGTGACCCTGCTCCTGGCTGGGCTGGTTTCGATGATGAACAAGCCGATTGTGTTGGACTTGAGTAAAAGAAATAAAATTTGAGATATCAGGTATTGATCTCGAATATCCCCCCGCGCTATGTTATCTACGCCAAAGCGATGTGCATTGCGAGTTATAATAGCAACATAGTTCAGGAGATAGACTATGTTTACTCATATTGCTTATAACAATGAAATCTTAAGTGGCAAACCCCATATTATTGGTACGCGCTTGAGCGTTGAGTTTATTCTGGAACTCATTGCCAGCGGCGCAACTAAAGATGACATACTAAAGACTTACCCGCAACTCACTGCGGAGTCGGTGGAAGAAGCCTTGAAATACGCCGCTCAATCTGTGAAAAATGAAATTCTTTTGGATGTGAAGGTTGGGGCTTGAAAGCGCTTGACTTTCCTTTGCTTGCGGATGAAAATGTTCACCCCGATGTGATTGTATTTTTACGAGAAGCGGGATTGGATGTTGAATCCGTAGCAGAGCAGGGGAGCTTTGGGCTTCCAGATGCACAAGTTTTACAACAAGCAACTGAATCAGGCAGGGCGGTTTTGACCCACGACAGTGACTTTGGCGGGCTCGCATTAATGGGTGCTCAATTTGTCGGAATAATCTATATTCGCCCGGGCCACATTCACGCAGACTTTACGATAAAAACAATCGATGCCATCCGCGATAACGCTCCTGATGTGACTCCACCTTTCATCCTCGTTGCCGAGCGGACAGGTGATACAGTAAAGATCAGAGTTCGACAGTTGTAATTTTCACCAAACCACAAACGGGACGGATATGGCAACAGATAAGCGACCACTAAAAGTATTTTTGTGCCACGCCCATGCAGACCGTGACCCCGTGCGTGCACTCTACACCCGTCTCACCAAAGACGGCGTGGACGCATGGTTCGACAAGGAAAAGCTCCTTCCAGGTCAGGATTGGCAATTGGAGATTCGCAAAGTTGTACGCGAAACAGATGTGGTAGTGGTTTGCCTTTCAAAGCAATTCAATCAAGCAGGGTTTCGACAAAAAGAAGTGCGTCTTGCCCTCGATACCGCAATGGAAAAACCCGAAGGGGAAATTTTTATCATTCCCGCGAAATTGGAAGACTGTGAAAATTTAGAGAGCTTACGCCATTTGCATTGGGTGGATTTGTTTGAAATCGATGGTTATAAAAAATTTAAACAATCGTTAGCCCTGCACGCTGAACAGGTTGGCGCAAGTTTCCATGAAAAATCCGTGTCTAAGCCATTGGTTAGACTTCCTGAAAAGCGTGGCATCTCAATCGACCCAGGTACGTTGAACAGTTTGGGAATTATGTATGCTGAGAGAGCTAATTATTCCAAAGCGGTAGAAATCTTTGAGAAGTCTTTGCAAATTAGTCGAGAGATAGGAGATAGGAAATCTGAAGCAGCACTATTATCCAATTTAGGTTCGACTTATGCAAAAACTGGAGATTTAGTTCGCGCAACTGAATTGTACGCACATGCCCTCTCGATAAGTCAAGAAGTTGGCTCTGATCCAGAATAAACTATGTCTGAACCCAACGCCCCCTCAAAGTCTTTCTCTGCCACGCCCACGCGGACCGTGACCGCGTCCACGCACTCTACGACCGTCTCACCAAAGACGGCGTGGACGCGTGGCTGGACAAACAAAGGCTCCTCCCAGGCCAGGGTTGGGAATTACAGGATTGGGAATTAGAAATCCGCAAGGCTGTGCGCGAAAATGGAAAACTGCAGGCTGGCCTGCAGTTTTCCATTTGAATCGAGTTTGTAGCTTTGCTATCTCAAGATTATTTCCCTAATCGGATTTGCTGTATTGCGCGTAGAGAGCCCTCCGCTTCCGCAAGTTTCAGGTCAAGCTCAAGAATCATTCCTTTGTCAATTTTTACGTGTTCTTCAATTTGAGAAGCTTTTCTGATCAACTTTTCTAATTTCGACTCCAATAGATAGATACCTTCTTCTATTGATTTCAGTTTTCCTTTTTCGAGCCTAAATAGCTGCAGAAAAATTAACAATATCATAAATACCATAGCTATCGAGAAGTAAACTAAGATATTGCTCTCAGAAAAGGCGTTGAGTAATAGAGCTCCAATCACTGAAAGAATCGTAACCAATACCGCTAGGAGGTTCAACGAGATAATCCTTCTCCGTTGAATATTCCACTGATCGATGAAGGAGAGGATCTTTGAAGAATATTCTATTAGCAAATTTGCTATTGCTTTTATTTCTTCTTTATCAATTGTGATGTCTTTTTTCATATTGGTATCCTATAGCTTTGCAAAGCGTTCAACGGCTTCCAGAAATTTGAAGCGGTGGGCAAAATAAAGACTTTGGTCATAGCCCGGCGTTGTCGACGCTAAAATCTCGCCAGCACCTGTGGCAAAATTCTTCATCACTAATGATGCGGATAGATATTCGTGTATGAAATACTGACTGCCGCGAGATTGTTTAATTTGCTCTATGTAATTATTATACGTTCCCGTCTGATAAAAGTCTCTTACGAGATTCCTTTGATGCCACCAAAGATCTTGTTTTGTAACAAGAGTGATCATCCAAATTCTCTTTTTATTATCGGCATCGATAATTCGCGGAACGATTTCTTCCAATGCTGCCAGTTCGGCCTTTCTCCGTTCCTCAGCATATGTTTTTAAAAAATTCGGTATTGACATTCCGGGTTGATAATATTTTGTATCTTTATAACTAAGATCACCAAACGCATGATAGCCCCAAGAAACGACGTTGACAATTCCTGTAGATTTGCCATTCCGTAGAGCTTTGTATTCCTCCGGCCAATAATATTCTGCTCTTCGCTTTTGTCCGGGTGGCACTAATACCTTTCCTACTACACCATCGAATGCCCCTCCCAATTTTTTATTCTCTGGAAACAGTGATTCTTCATATGCCTTTGAGAAAAATTCTGGATCTATTTCCCCTTTTTCAAGAAGGTGTGACAAATAGCTTTTGCCTGTACCT